>JALVBM010000131.1 GCA_027010665.1 Chromatiales bacterium | reverse complement strand
CGGGGCGGGCGCTTCGAACTGCGCACCGTGCCCAACGACGAGCCGGGCATGTCGCCCATGGAGATCTGGTGCAACGAGGCCCAGGAGCGCTACGTGCTGGCGGTGGCGCCCGCGGATCTGGAACGCTTCGCCGCCATCTGCGAGCGCGAGCGCTGTCCCTATGCGGTCATCGGCGAGGCCACCGCCGATCAGCGCCTGGTCCTCGGTGACGGCTATTTCGACAACACGCCCATCGACATGCCGCTGGAAGTCCTGCTCGGCAAGCCGCCCAAGATGCTGCGCGAGGCGCACCATCATCCTTTCCACAAGATCGATTTCGACGGCAGCGCCATCGAGCCGGCCGAGGCCGCCCGACGGGTACTGAGCCTGCCCACGGTGGCGGCCAAGCACTTTCTGATCACCATCGGCGATCGCACCGTCACCGGCCTGGTGGCCCGCGATCAGATGGTCGGCCCCTGGCAGGTGCCGGTGGCCGACGTGGCGGTGACCGCCACCGGCTACGACGTCCATACCGGCGAGGCCATGGCCATGGGCGAGCGCACGCCCGTGGCCCTGCTGCATCACGCTGCCTCGGCCCGCATGGCCGTGGGCGAGGCCCTCACCAACCTGGCCGCGGCACGCATCGAGCGGCTCGAGGACGTGGTCCTGTCCGCCAACTGGATGGCCGCCGCCGGCCATCCCGGCGAGGACGCCGGCCTGTACGACGCGGTGAAGGCCGTGGGCATGGAGCTGTGCCCGGCGCTCGGCATCGCCATCCCGGTGGGCAAGGACTCCATGTCCATGAAGACGGTGTGGGAGGAAGATGGCGAGACCAAGAGTGTCACCGCGCCCCTGTCGCTCATCATCTCGGCCTTCGCCCCGGTCACGGACGTGCGCCGCACCCTTACGCCGCAGTTGCGCCTCGACCAGGGCGAGACCGATCTGATCCTCGTCGATCTGGGCAAGGGCCGGCAGCGCATGGGCGCCAGTGCCCTGGCCCAGGTGTTCGGCCAGCTCGGCCACCACCCGGCCGATCTCGACGATCCGCGCGCCTTCCGCGCCTTCTTCGACACCATCCAGTCCCTCAACCAACAGGGCCGGCTGCTGGCCTATCACGATCGATCCGACGG
>JALVBM010000130.1 GCA_027010665.1 Chromatiales bacterium | reverse complement strand
ACGACGCCGAGAGCTACCAGTATCTGGCCGAGTCGATCCGCAAGCACCCGGATCAGGAAACCCTCAAGCACATGATGATCGAGGCCGGCTTCGACCGGGTGGAATACTTCAACCTCACCGGCGGGATCGTGGCCCTGCACCGCGGCTACAAGCTGTGACCGACGCCGCCATCCAGTACGCCGGCTTCTGGCGCCGCCTCGGGGCCTTCGCCCTGGACGCCCTGCTCTACACCGCCTTCACCACGCCCGTGCTGGTGGCCCTCTACGGGCGCGACTACTTCACCTGGACGGCCAGCCAGGAAAGCCCCTTCGCCGTCTACGGCCTGGCCGATCTGCTGCTCACCAACCTGCTGCCGCTGCTGGCCATCGCCTTCTGCTGGGTGCGCTGGGGCGCCACGCCTGGCAAATGGCTGCTCGACTGCCAGGTCGTGGACGCACGCACCCTGCAACCCCTCACCTGGAAACAGGCCGGCCTGCGGCTGCTGGGCTACCTGGTCTCGGCCATGCTGCTGTATCTGGGCTTCCTTTGGATCGCCTTCGACAGGCGCAAGCAGGGCCTGCACGACAAGCTGGTGGGCAGTGTGGTGCTGCACCGCAGCCCCGACGACGCCGGGGAAAGCCTCGAACACCTGATGCGGGGGTGGCCATGAGCCTGGCCGGCGAGATCACGGTGGGCGCGCTGGCGGCGCTGGAGACGGCATTCAACGAGGCCCTGCGCCTGGATCCGGAATCCCTGCGCAAACTGGCGGCGCTGCAGGGCAGGGTAATCGCCATCGAACTGCGCGGCACCGGCCTGACCCTCTACCTCTTTCCCGGCCCCGACGGGGTGGTGCTGCTCGGCGAGTATGCCGGCGAGCCCGACACGGTGCTCTCCGGCACGCCGCTGGGACTGGCAAGACTGTCCCTGGGCGACGCCAGCGGCGTGCTGTTCGCCGGCGAGGTGACCATCCGCGGCGACGTGGAGACCGGACAACGCTTCAAGGCCATTCTCGACCAGCTCGACCTCGACTGGGAGGAGCCCCTGGCACGCCTGATCGGCGACATCCCCGCCCACCGCCTCGGCAAGCTGGTGCGCGGCACCACCGACTGGGCCCGCCAGGCCTTCGAAACCCTGG
>JALVBM010000129.1 GCA_027010665.1 Chromatiales bacterium | reverse complement strand
GTCTACGACCGCTTCCGCAATCGCCTGATGTTCCCGATCCGCGACCGCCGCGGCCGCGTCATCGCCTTCGGCGGCCGCGTCATCGACCCCGAGGACAGCCCCAAGTACCTCAACTCCCCGGAAACGCCGGTATTCCACAAGGGCGAGGAGATCTACGGGCTTTGGGAACTGAAACAGGCCAACACCCGTATCGAGCAGATCTTCGTCACCGAGGGCTACATGGACGTGGTGGCGCTGGCCGAACAGGGCGTCACCACCGCCGTGGCCACCCTCGGCACCGCCATCAACGGCGGCCAGGTGGAAAAGCTGTTCCGCCTGTGCCGCCAACTGGTATTCTGCTTCGATGCCGACGCCGCCGGCCGCAAGGCCGCCTGGCGCGCGCTGGAAGCCAGCCTGCCGATGCTCAAGGAAGGCCGCATCGCACGCTTCCTGTTCCTGCCCGAGGGGCAGGATCCGGACAGCTATGTCCGGGAATTCGGCCGCGACGCCTTCCTGCAGCAGGCCGCCCGCGCCGACACCCTGACCCAGTTCCTGCTCGACGAACTGCTGTCGCGCTGCGATGCCGCGACGCCCGAGGGCCGCGCCCAGTTCCTCGATCAGCTGCGCCCCTACTACGGCCAGATCCCCCTCGACAGCCTCAAGCACCAGGTGCTGGGGCAGCTCGAGAAACGCCTCGGCATCGAGCTGGACGCGCGTCTGTTCCAGGTCATCGGCAGCGCACCCGGAAGCCAGACCAATCGCCGAGTGCGCGTCCCCGAACAGCACTGGACGCCGACCCGGCTGGCCATCAACCTGCTGCTGCAGAAGCCGGAACTGGCCGCCCGCGCCGGCAACCTCGACGACCTGCTCGAGGCCGGCATCCCCGGCGTGGAACTTTTATTGCAGTTGATCGATCGTATTCACGAAGAGCCGGACATCAGCCCGCAAAACCTGCTCAGTCGCTTCGAAGGCCACCCCAACGAGCCGCATCTCTACCGCATCGCCGCCATGACGCCGGCGATGCAGAACGAGGACAGCGACATTCCGCGCATGTTCGAGGACGCCATCGCCCGCCTGCGCGACCAGTATGCCCGCAGCCGTTTCCAGGCCCTTCATCGCAAGCTGCAGCAGGGCT
>JALVBM010000128.1 GCA_027010665.1 Chromatiales bacterium | reverse complement strand
TCACTGCAGTCGTACTGCACGTACTCATCCGCATACTCTATCGTGAAGGCCGAGCAGTCCGTTACATCCGGCCAGCCCGTCAGCAGCTCGCCCGCTGCGTTCACCGCATGCTCATCCGTTACGCACAGGATGGTCGTATCCGCGGGACACTCCCCAACAGGAGGCAACTTGTCTTCGATGATGATCGTCGCCCACCACACATTGCAGCTCACAACGTTCTCTATCTTCACCGTCAGCTCCTGATTGAAGTAGCCCGCCGGTACCGGATTCGGCAAAGTATTGATGCCGTTCGGATCCATGATCGTCACCTGGTTGTAACCGCCCAGCGGATAGGTCGTGATGTCACAGGCATCGTTGCCGCCCTCCAGAACCATGTCCGCCGTAATCAGCGAGCTGCAGTCCTCTTCCAGGGAAATCTGTACCAGGTCATTGCCTGCTACCTGCTGAGACTCTTCCCAGCAATTCGTCAGCGGCGTCGGGTCATCCGTGCCCCCCGTATCGCCCGGGCTGCCCGGGTTGCTCGTCGCAGGATCACAGCCGTCATCCGACAGGTCGTCCACCGTGTATTGAGGCGCACCCGGCTGCATGTAATCCGGTATCGGCACGCCCTGGAAGTTCTCGGCCTTCGCCGACGACTCCACCTGCATCTGCGGGTAGTTCGGTATGCCCGGAGCTTCCGTATCCAACTCATAGCGCAGGCTGATGCACACCTTCTCTCCGGGCCACAGCAGACCCGTGCCGTCTATCAGCGTGATGTCCCCGTCTCCGTCATACGACGCATTCAGCGTCGGCGTTACCTGGGCCGTGGAGCTGTCCACCGTCGGGCCGCCCGTAAGGCCGACCCACATGCTGCCCAGGGGCCCGGCCAAATCCAAATCCGCACTCCACTGGCCCAGCGGTACCTCGCCCGTGTTCTCAAAGCAGACCGACATGATCACGTCAAAGTGACCGCACTCGCCGCTCGTGGCAAAGTCCACGCCCTTGATTGCAAGGCTTGAGCCGTACTTCGGCTCCGGAATGAAGCCAAAGTCTATGCTCGCATCGTACTGGTTATCCGGCCAGTCGCCAACTATCGCCACATCATCGCCCGTGCCGTACTCGCCCGTCGGAAGGT
>JALVBM010000127.1 GCA_027010665.1 Chromatiales bacterium | reverse complement strand
GTGATCTCCGAGGAAGTGGGCCTGTCGCTGGAGAAGGCCACCCTCAACGAGCTGGGTTCCGCCAAGAAGGTCGTGGTCTCCAAGGAAGAAACTACCATCATCGACGGCGCCGGCAAGCCTGCCGACATCGAAGCCCGCGTGCAGCAGATCCGCGCCCAGATCGAGGAGACCTCCTCCGACTACGACCGTGAGAAGCTGCAGGAGCGCGTGGCCAAGCTGGCCGGCGGTGTGGCCGTGATCAAGGTCGGTGCCGCCACCGAAGTGGAAATGAAGGAAAAGAAGGCCCGCGTCGAGGACGCCCTGCACGCCACCCGCGCCGCTGTGGAAGAGGGCGTGGTTCCCGGCGGTGGCGTGGCCCTGATCCGCGCCCTGCAGGCCATTGCCGACCTCAAGGGTGACAACCACGATCAGGACGTCGGCATCGACATCGCCCGCCGTGCCATGGAAGAGCCGCTGCGCCAGATCGTCAACAACGCCGGTGGCGAGGCTTCCGTGGTCGTCAACCGGGTGAAGGAAGGCAAGGACAGCTTCGGCTTCAACGCCGCCACCGAGGAATTCGGCGACATGCTCGAGATGGGCATCCTGGATCCCACCAAGGTGACCCGCTCGGCCCTGCAGAACGCCGCTTCCGTGGCCGGCCTGATGATCACCACCGAAGCCATGGTTGCCGAACTGCCCAAGGAAGAAAGCGCCGCCGCGGCGCCGGGCATGGGCGACATGGGCGGCATGGGCATGATGTAAGTCCTGCCACCCCGTCGAAAGACGAAAGGCCCCGCTGGCAACAGCGGGGCTTTTTTATTGTTTCCTGCAGGGTGCGTTCGCGCAGCAACGCACCAGCCATGCAGGGACGAGTGGCGAGGAACGAGGGCCGAGAAAAAGCTGGTGCGAGATCTCGATGAGCAGGGTCAATCGCGCAGCGTATTGCATCATCCCTGCCGGTCGACATTCCCGTGCCCAATCCCCGCTATGCCATAGGTCAGATCCCCCACATCCCCCTCTGACCAATGCTGTAGTGAAGCCCCAGGGCCAATGGGTTAACCTCACCCATTCGGAAAAACCCGAAAACCGCACGGCGGGAACGCCGGCAAGTCCATCTTCCGGGTGCGTGCGCTTCA
>JALVBM010000126.1 GCA_027010665.1 Chromatiales bacterium | reverse complement strand
ACGTCGTCGCGCCGGATCTGCGGCGGCCCCGACTCGATGGCCACCCTGGCCACGTCGCCGAGCCGCACCCAGGCGCCGGAGGGGGCCAGCAACAGCAGGTTGCGGATCGCCTCCACGCTGCGGCGGTAGGGCTCGTCCAGGCGGATGTAGATGTCGTAGCGTTCGTTGCCCTTGATCACCTGGCCGGCGCTGCGGCCGCCGATGGCGTCGGAGACCAGGTCCATGATCTGGGCGACCGGGATGCCGTAGCGGGCCAGCACGTCCCGGTCCGGGCGCACCACCAGTTGCGCCTCGCCGGCGATCTGCTCCATGGCCACGTCGCGGGTGCCGTCCACGCGCTTGACCAGCGCCTCGATTTCCTTGCCCTTGGCGGCCAGCACGTCGAGATCGGGCCCGAACAGCTTGATGGCCAGTTGCGCCTTCACGCCCGAGAGCAGTTCGTCGACCCGGGTGGCGATGGGCTGGGAGAAGGAGAACAGCAGGCCGGGGTGGATAGCCATGCGTTCTTCCATCAGCTTTTCCAATTCCTTGCGGTTTTTCGCGGAGGTCCATTCGGCCACCGGCTTGAGGCCGACGAAGATCTCCACGTTGGACACCGGCTCCGGATCGCCGCCGATCTCGGCGCGGCCCACACGGCTGGAGACGTAGGTGACTTCGGGGAAGGTCATCAGCCGTGCTTCCAGCTTCTGGGCCACGGCCAGCGAGGTTTCCAGACTGGAGGAGGGGCCGAGGGTGACGCGGATGTTGAGCGTGCCTTCCTCCAGCTCCGGCACGAACTCGGTGCCCAGGAAGGGCACCAGCGCCAGGGCGCCGGCGAACAGGAGCAGCGCGGCGCCGGCCACCGTGCGCGGCCGAGACAGGGCGCGGTCCAGCCAGCGGCGATAGACGCGATCCAGCGGCCGCATGATGGGGCTTTCCTTTTCCTGCACGCCGCGATGGAAGAAATAGGTGGCCAGGGCCGGCACCACCACCAGGGCCACCAGCAGCGATGCGAGCATGGCCAGCACGATGGACACGGCCATGGGCTGGAACAGCTTGCCTTCCACGCCCTGCAGGGTGAACAGCGGCGCGAAGACGATGATGATGATCATCACGGCGAAGAACACCGGCCGGCCCA
>JALVBM010000125.1 GCA_027010665.1 Chromatiales bacterium | reverse complement strand
CCGGCCGCTCGAGCATCAAGCGGCAACTGGCGCTCATCAAGCGCCTGTGGCAGGCCGGCGACATGAGCACCACCGATTACCTGGTCCAGCTCAAGCAGGCGCTGGAAACCGAGGCCGCCGGCCTGGAACTGCGCGGCCGCGTCTGGAACAGCAGCTTCGAATGGCTGTACACCACCGCCCGGCTGGCCAACTGGTTGAACAACGAGGAAGCGAACTGACATGAACAAGTTTTTGACGACTTTCCTGCTGCTGGCGGCACTGGCCGCCACCGGCTGCACCCGCAACGACGATTCCGCGGCGCAAACCGAAACCGGCGCGCACGCCGGTTCGGCCGGCAAGGACGAACACGGCCACGACGCGAAGGCCGGAGAACACGACGCGGCGAAGGACGAGCACGATCATGACGTGGCGCATGACGACGACGAACACGACCATGACGCCACCCATGACGACGACGGGCACGATCACGAAGCGACGGCGGACAAGCACGCCGACGACGAAGACGCGCATGCCCACAAGGAAGACGAAGACGATCACGCGCACGCCGAAGGCGGTGACGGCCACGGCCATGACGAGCACGGTCACGACGAGGAAGGCCAGTCGGTACACCTGACGCCCGAGCAGATGCGCACCGCCGGCATCCGGGTCAGCCCGCTCCAGCCGCAGGAAGTGGCCACTGCCATCACCGCGCCGGGCGAGGTGAAGCTCGACGCCTATCGCACCGTGCAGATCACGCCGCGCATCGCCGCCCAGGTAGTGGCCCGCCATGCCCGTCTCGGCGATCTGGTCGAAACCGGCCAACCACTGGTGACCCTCTCCAGCGTGGCGATGGCCGAGGCCCAGGGCGAACTACTGGTGGCCAGCCGAGAATGGGCGCGGGTCAAGCAGCTTGGCCGCAAGGTGGTCTCCGAACGGCGTTATACCGAAGCCCGCGTGAACTACGAACAGGCCCTGGCCCGGGTGAAGGCCTATGGCATGAGCGGAGCGGAAATCGACGCCCTGCTCGCCGGCCGCGGCAACGGGCCGGACGGCACCTTCCAGCTCGTCTCGCCCCAGGCCGGACGGGTTCTGCACGACGACTTCATCGTCGGCCAGCGGGTCGAGCCGGGCGCCGTGCTGATGG
>JALVBM010000124.1 GCA_027010665.1 Chromatiales bacterium | reverse complement strand
CCATGTAGAGGTTTACCAGACCACAGGCCACATGCAGCCAGTTGGTATTCTTCTTCAGTCCTTTGTAGCGGGCTTTCGTGAAGCCAAAGATCTGTTTGAGAACCAGAAAGGGATGTTCGACACGAGCCCGTATCTTCGACTTGACCCGGTTCTTCTGTTTCTGTCTCTCGGTTAATGGATGGTTGGCCTGCCCCTTTTCGTGGGTAAAGTCCCTGGCATCGGGTGCATGGCGGGAGAGCGTCTCCTTTTGCCCCTGATAGGCAGAATCACCATAGACGCGGGTTTCATTGCCATGAAGCAGCTCGCCCATGCATTGGCTGTCATGGACATTGGCTGAGGTGGTCTTGAGCGAGTGGATCAGCTTTGTGCGGCTGTCCACGCCAATGTGCAGCTTCATGCCGAAGTACCATTGCTGTCCCTTGCGGGTGGACTTCATCTCGGGATCCCGTGCCTTCTGCTGATTCTTTGTGGAACTCGGCGCCTTGATGATGGTGGCATCGACGATCGTACCCTTGCCAACCTTCAGGCCGTTCTCTTGAAGATAGGCATCGATCAGATGAAACAGCTGTTCTCCCAAGTCGTGCTCTTCAAGCAAGTGGCGGAAGTTCAGGATGGTGCTTTCATCCGGTACCGGCTCGACGCCAAGATCTATACCCACGAAGCGACGCATTGCCCGAGAATCATAGAGCGCCTCTTCTGCGGCTGGATCAGACAGACCAAACCAGTGTTGCAAAAAGTGGATGCGAAGCATCCTTTCTATGCCAACGGGACGTCTGCCTGGTCCCTTGGGAGCCGGATACCAGGGTTCTATGACCTGACATAGCTCCTTCCACGGGATGATCTGGTCCATCTGCTGTAGAAACAGCTCTCTGCGGGTCGGCTTGCGGAAACGCTCGAAGGCCTCGTCGGCGAAGCTTTGCTGGCGCATGATTTTCCCCTGCATCCTGATCTTTCGAATGCTGCTATTTTAGCAGATGGGGGAATTAATCAGAGATTCCTTATCCCGTCGCGCAGATGGTCGGGGGGTTATGAACAGTCGTTACCTGAAATGCCGGTGGCGGGTCGGATGACGTAGCCTGCCTGCAGTATTTTTGAATGGGCGTGGGTGACCGATTCCTTCGCTT
>JALVBM010000123.1 GCA_027010665.1 Chromatiales bacterium | reverse complement strand
ACTGAACACCCCGGCTGCCCAAACGAAACATGAATACGGCGGGTAGCCAGGCCATTCCCGGCTACCCGCCACCAGCCACCCGCTACCCGGACGAAACATGGCACTGCTACAAATCAGCGAACCCGGCAAGTCGAGCAACCCCCACGAGCACCGGCGCGCGGCGGGCATCGATCTCGGCACCACCAACTCGCTCGTGGCCACCGTGCGCAGCGGCAAGGCCGAGCCGTTGCCGGACGAGGAGGGCCGGATCCTGTTGCCCTCGGTGGTCCACTACCGCCCCGACGGGCCGCCCGAAGTGGGCCATGCCGCACTGGAAGCGGCCACCACCGATCCGCTGAACACCATCGCCTCGGTCAAGCGTTTCATGGGCCGCGGACTCGAGGACGTGAAGGCCCTCGGCTCGCGCCTGCCCTACGAATTCGTCGAGACCGAATCGAGCGTGCCCCGTTTCCACACCGCCGGCGGCGATGTCAGTCCGGTGGAGGTCTCGGCCGAGATCCTCAAGGCCCTGCGCCAGCGTGCCGAGGCCAGCCTCGGCGGCGAACTGACCGGCGTGGTGATCACCGTGCCGGCCTACTTCGACGACGCCCAGCGCCAGGCCACCAAGGACGCTGCCCGCCTCGCCGGCCTCAACGTGCTGCGCCTGCTCAACGAGCCGACCGCGGCGGCCGTGGCCTACGGCCTCGACAAGTCGGCGGAGGGCGTCATCGCCGTCTACGATCTTGGCGGTGGTACCTTCGACATCTCCATCCTGCGCCTCAACCAGGGCGTGTTCGAGGTCATGGCCACCGCCGGCGACAGTGCCCTGGGCGGTGACGACTTCGATCGCGTGATCGCCGAATGGATCATGAAACAGGCCGGCATCGCCGACGACGCCGGTCATCACCAGTTGCGTCGCCTGATGCGCGACGCCCGGGCCGCCAAGGAGGCCCTCACCGAACAGGAAGCCGTGGATCTGAAGGTGGAACTGGAGGACGGCAGCCACTGGGAAGGCCGCCTGGATCGCGCAACCCTGAACCGGCTGGTGGACCCGCTCATCCAGAAGACCCTCGCGCCCAGCCGCCGCGCCCTGCGCGATGCCGGCGTCAGCCCGGAGGAAATCACCGCCGTGGTCATGGTCGGCG
>JALVBM010000122.1 GCA_027010665.1 Chromatiales bacterium | reverse complement strand
CCCGACCCCCAGGTCCGGCAACAGGAATACGCCGAAGCCATGCAGGCGGTGAAGAACGGCCGGTATGACACGGCCATCGAACGACTCGAATCCCTGCGGGACAGCGCCGAAGCAGAGGCCGAGCGCTACAAGATGGAAACCTCGCTGGCCTACGCCCTGTACAAGAAGGGCGAATACGACAGCGCCCTGAAGCTGGCCGAGGACATCATCCGCCGCTATCCCCCGCAGCCGCAGCAGGCTTATGTCCATTACCTGCGTGGCCTCATCGCCCTCAAGATGGGCGAGGCCGAACAGCAGCGGTTGCTCGAGAGCGAACACGCGCCCGATGCCTACCCCCGGAAACTGCGCACTGCCTATCGCTACTTCACCGAACTCATTCGCCAGTTCCCCAGGAGCACCTATACCGAACAGGCCTACAAGCACCTGGCCTACATTCGCCAGTTGCTGGCCGAATACGAGGTGCACCAGATCCAGCGCCTGATGATGCACAAGCAGTACGCCGAAGCCATCGATCGGGCCCGCTACGTGGCCGACAACTTCGACGACACCCCCGGCTACCGCCAGGCCCTGGAACTTGCCGCCAAGGCCCACGAGGCGCTGGGTCAGAAGGACGAGGCGGCGCTCATTCGCCGTCGGCTGGAAGATCTGGAAAGGCGTTGAATTCCTGATTGTGTAGGAGCGGCGCGAGCCGCGATAAAACAGGGCCGAGGGACGAGTGGCGAGGAACGAGGTTATCGAAGTCGCCCAACCCCGTTTTTTCTCGTCCCTCGGCCCTCCCCACTCAGCCCTGCATGGGTCGCGGCTTGCGCCGCTCCTACAAAAAACGAACCCTCTCCGCGTCCTCTGCGTCTCTGCGTCCTCGGCGTTGTTTCCAGTAGCCAATCGCGGCGAGGGCGCCGCTCCTACATGGGAAAAAACCCGTTTGCGGCCGATCGCCACTGTTTACGGCAACGGAACCTTCCCGCTGGCCCGGAACCGGTAGCGGCCGCTGGCGTCGGGGCGGCCGAGGAAGCGCAGCAGTTGCTGAATGTCCTTGCGGTTCGCGTCGCGGTTGGCGATGCGGGTGTCCAGTTGCCAGCCGCCGTTCTTGTCCAGAAGCAGGCTGCCTTCCACCTGCAGATCGCC
>JALVBM010000121.1 GCA_027010665.1 Chromatiales bacterium | reverse complement strand
CGCGAGGCCAACACCCTGGGCGCCAAGTCCATCCACGCCGAAATGACGAAAGCCTCGGTGGATCTGAAGGTGCTTATCGAGCAGATGCGCGAGCAGGTGCAGAACATCGAATAGCCCGGGCGCCGGAAAAGTGTGACCGGCTTCACACGTTCGCAACTTCAGGATTGATACGATTTCAATCCCGATTCAATCGGTCACGCAGGGACGAATCCGTGGCGATCCCACGCCCCGGCCCAGGGAGCAGGCCCGCACCTTCCTCCCGCCTTCCCTGTCCGCTCTGCACTCAAGGAGGAAGCATGCACGCCACCGAATCCCGCCACATCGACTTCCCGGCCCCGTCCGATGCCCGACGCATCGCCCGCGTGATCCGCGCCCGCGATGGCCATGCGCTGCGGGTCGAAGCCGGCGGCGCGGAATGGCCCGTGGTCGCCCATCTCGACAGCGTGTCCCCGCTCGCCTGCGGCGACAGGGTGCTGGTGGAATCCGTCCCCGAGGGGGTCGTGATCCTCGGCCGCCTGCGCGGCGCCGACGAGCCGCCCGCCCTGCCCGTGCGTCAGGACGCCGAAGGCCGGCTGCTGATCGACCACGCGCAGGGCGTGATCCTGCGCGCCCGCGGCAACGCCATCGAGCTGCGCGCGGACGGCGCCGTGCTCGTCAACGGCAACACCATCCAGACGGCCGCCCGGGGGCTGCACCGCCTGCAGGGCGCCACCATCGAACTCAACTAGGCCGTACCCGTACATGGACATGGACGTCCCGCTCCTGCAGACCCACCGCGACAGCGCCGAGGCCCTGTTCCGCCAGCGCGGGCAGTGGCGGCAGGCCGAGGGCATCTCCTCCCGCAGCCTGCAGCGGCTGGAACAGCGCCTGCGGCTGCATCTGCACGTGCTCGCCAGGATTCCGCCCGAGGCCGATGCGCCCGAGCCGTCGAACACCGCCGCTGCCTTCGTCCGGCTCGCCGCCGCCCTGCAGGGCGAAAACGGCGAACAGCGGGCCGCGGCAGCAAACCAGGCGCTCGAATGGCTGGGCGGGGATGCGCCGCCGCTGCGCGAGGCCGCCTTCGAAGCGCTCGCCCTCTATCCGGTTCCCGAAGCCGTCGCGGAAACCCGCCGGGCCTGGGAGGAGG
>JALVBM010000120.1 GCA_027010665.1 Chromatiales bacterium | reverse complement strand
TCTGGCTGGCACCCGCGTCGAGGCTGTTCTCCAGCAGTTCCTTGACGATGGAGGCCGGGCGCTCGACCACCTCGCCGGCGGCGATCTGGTTGGCCAGGTAATCGGGCAGGCGGCGGATGGCCGGGCGATCCGTCCGGGGCACGGGGTTGGGCATGGGAATAGCTTAACAGGGGCGGGTCGTGCGGCGACACCCTCGCAATGCTGCGCAACCGATTCCCTGCGTAGGTCGGGCTTCAGCCCGACCCATCCCCTCAGGAATACTGAATTCGGGACCGTTCCGACGCATGACATCCCCGAAACAGTGTTTGAGAGCCTTCACCCGGGCATCGGGGTTCATCTTGCCGGTTGGGGATTGGGAGCATCGCCGAATTCGGGCGCGGGCGGTATGCTGTCCGGCGGGTACTGGCGCCAGCCGAGGCGGCGCAGTTTCCTGATGAGGTCGGCCTTGTCGGCGCAGAAATATTCCCGGCAGGGGATGTGCTCGCCATCCGCCCCGACCAGATAAGGCAGCTTCTGCGGTGGCAGGCGGCGTGTGTCCAGCCGGCCGTTGGGCAGGCGGGGGCAGCCGAAGCGTTGTTCGGGGGGCAGAGTATCATCATCGCTTCTACGATATTGCGATACCGAACCAGGCTGGTATGTCGTCCAGGGTTTTCTTCTGAACTGGGAATAGCCCAGATACAGCTTCGGCCCCCAATCCGGCCGGGGGATTTCCTTGCCCTCGGCCTCACCCAGATCCAGCGAGGCGCGGGCAAAATCCATGTTGTCCGCCACCAGCATCGCCGCCACTTTCTTCGGCCCGCGCCACTGGATGACCAGCGTCGGGCGGCGGGATTCGGGGTTGCCGTCGGCGTCCCGAAACGGCGTCTTGCGCCACCAGGGTCCGGCGGCATCGCTCAATTCGACACGGGCGCGGTAAACCTTGCGGGTGACCAGGTGTTCCCATTCCACGACGATGAAGCGTGGGGGCTGGCGCAGAGCCGTCGTTATCAGAGCGCCTGCCCCCGTACCATTGGAGCATTCCACCAAAGCCGCATGGGCGCCATGCTTGCCATTGAAGCTGACCCGGTAGGGATAAACATAGGAATCAGACAGGTTGTTGTAGGCCACCGTCACCAGAATCTCCCGCGCTTGCACGCAGGCCGACAGCAACAACATGAAAACAATGAAAGCGGGCCGCAGCAGGCTCATGCGAGGCTCCTTTCCGGTTGCGGTTGCAGATGCGCGGGCACCACGGCCTTGTGCGGCTCGTTGTAATACACCCTCCGCTCGTCGTCGGAGCGGTTCGTCAGCCAGTCGGCAAGGTGCTTGCGACCCGGGTGCGGCACAGCGGAACCCGGGCCGTTCCGGCGCACGGCATCCCCGGAACAGCGTTCGAGGGCCTTCATCCAGGCATCGGGGTTCATCTTGCCGGTTGGGGATTGGGAGCATCGCCGAATTCGGGCGCGGGCGGTATGCTGTCCGGCGGGTACTGGCGCCAGCCGAGGCGGCGCAGTTTCCTGATGAGATCGGCCTTGTCGGCGCAGAAATATTCCCGACAGGGGATGTGCTCGCCATCCGCCCCGACCAGGTAAGGCAGCTTCTGCGGCGGCAGGCGGCGGGTGTCCAGCCGGCCGTTGGGCAGGCGGGGGCAGCCGAAGCGTTGCCGCGGAGACAGTGCATCATCGTATTGACGCTCATAGTTTCGTATGCCGCCGACACGATATTCGTCTCCAGGCCGCCGACGCAGGTCTTTGTAAGTGATATACAGCTTCGGCCCCCAATCCGGCCGGGGGATTTCCTTGCCCTCGGCCTCACCCAGATCCAGCGAGGCGCGGGCAAAATCCATGTTGTCCGCCACCAGCATCGCCGCCACTTTCTTCGGCCCGCGCCACTGGATGACCAGCGTCGGGCGGCGGGATTCGGGGTTGCCGTCGGCGTCCCGAAACGGCGTCTTGCGCCACCAGGGTCCGGCGGCATCGCTCAATTCGACACGGGCGCGGTAAACCTTGCGGGTGACCAGGTGTTCCCATTCCACGACGATGAAGCGTGGGGGCTGGCGCAGAGCCGTCGTTATCAGAGCGCCTGCCCCCGTACCATTGGAGCATTCCACCAAAGCCGCATGGGCGCCATGCTTGCCATTGAAGCTGACCCGGTAGGGATAAACATAGGAATCAGACAGGTTGTTGTAGGCCACCGTCACCAGAATCTCCCGCGCTTGCACGCAGGCCGACAGCAACAACATGAAAACAATGAAAGCGGGCCGCAGCAGGCTCATGCGAGGCTCCTTTCCGGTTGCGGTTGCAGATGCGCGGGCACCACGGCCTTGTGCGGCTCGTTGTAATACACCCTCCGCTCGTCGTCGGAGCGGTTCGTCAGCCAGTCGGCGAGACTCTTGCGGTTCGACCAATCCACCGCGGAGGTGTGCACGTAATGGGCTTCGAGGTACCAGGCGGTCCTGGGCGTGACCCAATCGGGCTGGAAGTGGCGGCGAATCTCTTCGGGAATGGCGAAGCGGATTGGTTGTTTCTTGGCCATGTCATCCAAGTCGGTTAATGGCACGCCTGCCGCCTCCGCTTTTTTGTACATCGCATGCAGATACACATTCGACAAACCGGGCTTCACCCGCCGTCGCCTCACCAGCGCGTATTCCTCCACCACCTCGCCCACGGCATTGGACGTGGACCGCACGAAAACCGCCTCGAGGCCTCGCTGCGCCGCCCTGGCCTCGAGCGCGGCTTTCTGTTCCAGCAACCTTGCCTGCCATTGCGACGTCGGCCCCACTCGCTGGTATTGCAGCACATCATCGTCGACATGGGTGTATTCCTCCCACGGCCGGGGGCCGTAGCCGCCGCCCACGTCGGCATGGGCGCCGGGCACGGCGATTTCCTCCACGTTGCCCGGCGGCGGAGCGTTCGGGCCTGTGCGCAGGGACTGCAGCGGGAAATTGGCCCGGTATTCGTTGATCGCCACCAGGTGCACCACCTTCACGGCTGACGCCAGGCCCAGGTCGAGACGGTAGGTGTTCGAGAGGGTCATGGCGGCCCGGGACAGGGTCAGGCCGTAGAGGACGGGGTTGGTGGCGGACGCGGCCGCCACACCGGCCAGCAGCGGCGCGTCGCTGCGGATGTCCACGTCGTTGCCCGGCAGGCCGAAGGAGCCCACCGTGTCGTACAGGCCCACGAAACCCACCTGCACGCCCTGCGCCGACAGCCTTGCGTTCACCTGATTGACGAAATCCCGCGCCAGCGCCGCGCCACGGCTGAAGCCGAAGACGTCCACGATGCGGGGGCCATCTCGATCCGAGAAACGGGAAAAGAACGCCTCAATTTCTTTCAGCGCATCTTCAATACGCGACACCCCTCCGGCGCCAGTGCCCATTTCCAGTACATCGTTTTCATCGCCGACTTCGGTCCCGATACCGGGTTGGTAGTATTTGCGGCTAAACAGTGGAAGACCATCCAATTCACCCACTGGCGAGTTCACAGCATCCGGGCCAATTTTTCCCATGTGAAGGTCATATAACCTTGCGATATTGGTATCCGTCCCCTCTGGAATATCATTCTCCCGGTTGTTGCCGGTGCCGTCGAAGAACACGCCCACCCGTACGGCCACGCCCTGCGGCCGGGGTGGGACGACGCGCACGGTGCGGCTGTGGCGGGATTCGCCGGCGCTCACGGTGAGGGTGTAGGTGCCCGGCCGGGCAGGAAAGGCGTGCTCCCAGCCCTCGCTCACCACCGGGACGGTGACGCGCCCGGTGGTGGGACCAATCCATTCGAACTGCACGCTGTCCGTGTGCCAGGCGCTGCCGGCGGCCACCAGTTCGCGACCCGCCCGCACTTGCACCGAGCGCCCCGGCACCAGTTCTCCAGGTGGAGCGTTTTCCACCAGCGCCGGATCGGCCTTGCCGGTGTATTGCCGGGCGATGCGCTCCCGAGTATCGCCGTCTTTCACGCGGTGCAGGAGTCGGTGTGTGCGGGTGTATCGTGTGTCGCCGAGTTCGACACGCTCCGCTTGGGGTCGGGTGATGGTGGCCACCGCGTCCGGCGGCGTGTCGCCGCCGACCTGAAACATCCAGGCATGTGGGGCGGTTTTCGGACGGGCTTTCGGCCGCCCGCCACCAAGACGGTGGTGAGGCTTGAGACGGCGGAAGGCCAGCACCGGCTGTCCGATTTCCCGCCGGCGCAGGTTGGGCACGGCTTCCCAGCCGTGCTTGCCAAGCAGAAACAGTTTGACCTCCTCGGAGCTTTCCAGGTGCCGGGCTTCCGACTCAGGGATGGTTTCCCAGTGCCGCCAGGTGGGCTCGAGCCGTTCGAGAACGTCCCGGGGAACGCGATCGCGGTCGATGCGCCGGGCGCGGCGCCGTTTCCAGAAGGCGTCCTGCTCGGCCTGGACTTCCTTGTAGTAAACGGATTGTTCCTGTATCGCCATGTGGAGCTCCCTGGCGTGTGTATCCCTGAACAGAATATCGTAGGCCCGTCCCCACGTTGGCGAAAGCCTGCCGGGGCAAAAATGTGAAACCTATCACAGTGCTGGTATCGCGATACGGCAACTGCGAGGACGATTCCTCGTGCAGGCGCCGGGACGCCGGCAGGACTTCCAGCACCTGCAGTCTGATACCACGGGAAGTTCCAGGTTGATGCCCGGTAGCTGACGTACCCCAATCGGGTTTGCTCCAGAAGTTGCCGGCGATCCGATGCTTCCGGTCATGGCGAGGGCGCCGCTCCTGCCGGTTTCTCGGCACTAAATAACTGTTCCAATTCCACTACGCTTTGGGTCATGCACGGAGCCCTCAAGGCAGGTGCGGCGTTTCGTGACCTTCGGCCGCAGGGATGCGGCCGTAGAGCCTACAGGGATGTATTCACGGCGTGTCACGAAACGCCGTACCTGCCTTGAGGGCGGGCCTGATGGTTAGTACAGAACCACCAAACTGACCGGGAATTCGGAACAGCTATTTAGCTGTAGGGAATCCGGATCACATCCCCCGGCTTGATCCGATCGGACCGCAGGCCGTTGTGCCGGCGCAGGGCGCGGACGCTGACCCGGTAGCGGGCGGCGATGCCGGAGAGGGTCTCGCCCCGGGTGATGACGTGCTTGCGGGGCGTCTGCTGCAGGGCGAGCCGGGTGTTGGGCGGGGGATTTTCGCGGAAGTAGCGGCGGATGCCGTTCATGATGGCCCGGGCCAGGGCCTGCTGGTGACGGGCGCTGCGC
>JALVBM010000119.1 GCA_027010665.1 Chromatiales bacterium | reverse complement strand
CCACCCTGGCCGGCAACACCGACCTGACCGCCTTCCGCCAGCGCGACGTGGAAGCCCGCCCATTCCCGACCCGCTATTACAACCACCGCATCCACGAAGCGGCGCTGGCCGTGCCGGAGTTCGTGGAGCAGCATTTGCAGGAGGCGCTGGCGGGATAACACCCAACGCAGCGGCGCGAAGGCGCAGAGGGCGCGAAGACTATGGGGTGTAGGAGCGGCGCTCAGCCGCGATGAACAGGGCCGAGTGACGAGGGACGAGGGCCGAGGAAAATCGGGTGCCCGGATTCGACGAGTAGGGTGCGTTCGCGCAGCAACGCACCATATAATCATCGCGGCGGGGGCGCCGCTCCTACAATGCAAACTCAAAGCATTGTCGATCTTCGCGCCCTCTGCGCCTTCGCGCCTCTGCGTTGGATTTTCCCATCCCAATCACCGCAACCGATCCAGCCGCAACCGGCAACGCTCGTCGAACAGTCGCCGGGCGCCCACCCAGGATGCGAGCAGGGTGGCAAAGCCGGTGCCGGCGCCGATCAGGAACATGATCAGGATCTGGTACTTGACCGCCTCGATGGGCGAGGTACCGGAGAGGATCTGGCCGGTCATCATGCCCGGCAGGCTGACGATGCCCGCGGCGGCCATGGCGTTGATGATGGGAATCATGCCGACCCGGGCGCTCTCCCGGGTGATCTCGCCGATGGCGGTGCGCCAGTCGTGGCCCAGGGTCAGATGCGCCTCGATCACGCCGCGTTGCTGCCAGGCACCGGTGGTGAGCCGGTCCAGCGCCAGGGCCACGCCGTTCATGGTGTTGCCGAGCAGCATGCCCAGCAGGGGGATGGCGTACTGGGGTTCGTACCAGGGGGTGTTGCCGATGATTACCAGCAGGGCAAACAGGGTGGTGGTGAAGGCCGAGACGAACATCGCCAGCGTGCCGAGCGCATAGCCCCACCAGCCGCCGAAACGGCGTTGCTGGCGGGCCATCACCTCGCGCCCGGCCACGGCCAGCATGACGAAGGCCATGAGGCTGATCCACCCCACGTTCACGTGGGCGAACAGGGCTTCCAGCACCAGGCCCACCAGCAGCAACTGGATGGTGGTGCGCAGGGCAGCGATCAGCAGCCGGGGCGCGAT
>JALVBM010000118.1 GCA_027010665.1 Chromatiales bacterium | reverse complement strand
TCCGTCAGGTGCAGATGGTGGGCCGTGGTGCCCATGGTCACCGGCAGGCCGTCGTGGCGGGCGCGGGCCACCATCTGTACCGCGTGGGCGGTGGACAGGTGGCAGAAGTGGGCGCGCACCCCGGTCTGTTCGATGAGCATCAGCTCGCGGGCCACGGCCACCGTCTCGGCGGCGTCGGGAATGCCGGGCAGGCCGAGGCGGGTGCTCATCACGCCCTCGTGCACACAGCCGCCCTGGGAAAGGCTGGCATCGTCGGCGTGCAGGAACACGGTCATGCGGCAACTGGCCGCGTATTCCATGGCCCGGCGCATCACCCGGGTATTGGTCACCGGCCGGCAGGCGTTGGACACGCCGACGCAGTTGCCCTGATCCCGCAGCAGCGCCATCTCGGCGAGCTGCTCGCCTTCGAGGCCAAGAGTCAGGGCACCAAGGGTCACCACCCGGGCGAAGCCGGCATCGCGGGCACGACGGGCGATGAGTTCGGCCACCGCCGGGGTCTCGATGACCGGATCGGTGTCGGGGGGCAGGCACAGGGTGGTGATGCCGCCGGCGGCCGCCGCGCGGGTCTCGCTGGCGATGGTGCCCTTGTGTTCCTGACCGGGCTCGCGCAGCCGGGCGGATACGTCCACCAGCCCCGGAATCACGTGCAGGCCGTGGGCGTCGATCTCGCGATCCGGGGTGAAGCCATCGGGGGCCTTGCCCAGGGAGAGGATCTTCCCGTGACCGATATATAGATCGGTGACGGCATCGTGGCCGCTGGCCGGGTCGATGACGCGCCCGCCGTGGATTCGGATCCGCATCAGGCCGCCTCCTCGCTCTGGGGGCCGCGGCCGAGCACCTTGGCCATGATGGCCATGCGCACCGCCAGGCCGTTGCTGACCTGCTCGAGGATCACCGAGCGCGGGCCGTCGGCCACGGCCGAGTCGATTTCCACCCCGCGGTTGATGGGGCCGGGATGCATGACGATGGCATCGGGCCTTGCCAGCGCCAGCTTGGCTTCGGTCAGGCCGAAGCGGGCGAAGTATTCGTCCTCGGAGGGCAGCAGGGCGCCTTCCATGCGCTCGCGCTGCAGGCGCAGCATCACGATCACGTCCACGTCGCGGATGCCCTTCTCGATGGAATGATAGACGTGCACGCCCATGCGCTCGGCCTCCGGCGGCAGCAGGGTCTGCGGGGCGATGACGCGGATCTCCGGGACGCCGAGAATCGACAGGGCCTGGATCTCGGAGCGGGCCACCCGCGAATGCTTGATGTCGCCGACGATGGCCACCCGCAGGGCGGTGAAGTCGCCCTTGTGGCGGCGGATGGTGAACATGTCCAGCATCGCCTGGGTGGGATGGGCGTGCCAGCCGTCGCCGGCGTTGATGACGCTGATGTGGGGCGCCACGTGTTCGGCGATGAAGTGGGCGGCGCCCGAGGTGTTGTGGCGCACCACGAACATGTCGCAGTTCATGGCCTCCAGGTTGCGCAGCATGTCCAGCAGGCTCTCGCCCTTGCTGGCCGAGGAGGTGCTGATGTTGAGGTTGAGCACGTCGGCCGACAGGCGCTTGGCGGCCAGCTCGAAGGTGGTGCGGGTGCGGGTGCTGGGCTCGAAGAACAGGTTGGCGATGGTCTTGCCGCGCAGCAGCGGCACCTTCTTCACCTGCCGGGCGCCCACGGTGGCGAAGTTCTCGGCGCTGTCGAGGATCTCGGTGAGGGTGCCGCGATCCAGACCGTCGAGGGTGATGAAATGGCGCAGGCGGCCTTCCTCGTCGAACTGCAGACCCTGGCGCTTCACGGGCTGGCTTCCTCCACGGACAGGCGCAACGGTTCGGGCCCGGTGAGCTTCACGTGCCGGCCCGGCGGCAGCGCGAGGGTGGTACCGGTCACGTCGGCGCAGATGGGCAGCTCCTTGCCGCCGCGATCCACCAGCACCGCCAGCAGCACCGAGGCGGGACGCCCGTAGTCGAAGATCTCGTTGAGCGCGGCGCGCACCGTGCGGCCGGTATGCAGCACGTCGTCCACCAGCACGATGTGCCGATCCTCCACCTCGAAGGGCAGATTGGACGGCTCCACCCGGGGATGCACGCCGATGCGGGTGAAGTCGTCGCGATAGAAGACGATGTTGAGCATGCCGAGCGGTTCGGCCAGCCCCAGTTCACGGTGCAGGCGCTCGGCCACCCACACGCCGCCGGTATGGATGCCGATCATCAGCGGATCAGTGATGCCGCGCGCCTCGAGCGTTCGGCGCAGGTCATTGGCCAGATCGGCCAGCAGGGTATCGACGTCGAGGTTTTCGGGCATCGGGTTTTCCCGTGGTGGGCCGTTGGCGGCCGGATAATTATTGTTTGCCGTCAGGCGTGCTGCGCCAGCCAGTCTTCCAGAATCAGCGCGGCGGCCATGGCATCGACGGCGCCCTTGTCATGCGGCGATGGCAGTTCCCGTTCGGCGGCGTCGGAGGTGAGGCGCTCGTCCACCCATTCCACGGGCAGATTGTACCGCCCTTCGAGCTGGCGGCCAAAGCGGCGCGCCTGCTCGGTCATGGACTGGGGCGTGCCGTCCATGTGCAGGGGCAGGCCCACCACCAGGCGGTCCGGTTGCCATTCGCGGATCAGGCGGCCGATGGCCTCCCAGTCGGGCTTGCCGTTGCGGGTATCCAGCGTCGTGAGCGGTCGGGCCGAACCGGTCAGGGTCTGGCCGATGGCGATGCCGATGCGGCGGGTGCCGAAGTCGAAACCCAGCAGCGTCTCAGGCATGCCCCACGTCGCTGGAGAGTGTGCCCAGATCGACGCCAAGATGGGATGCGGCCGCCGTCCAGCGCGATTCGGCCGGCGTGTCGAAGATGATGGACGCATCGGCCGGCCCGTTCAGCCAGGCGTTGGCCGCCAGCTCTTCCTCGAGCTGGCCCTCGCCCCAGCCGGCATAGCCGAGAGCAATGATGTACTTCTCGGGGCCGACGCCGGCACCGATGGCCTCGAGAATGTCCTGCGAGAGGGTCAGCGTCACCTCGGGCGTGACCTCCAGCGAGTTGTCCCATTCGCCAAAGGGCGTGTGCAGCACGAAGCCCCGCTCGGTCTGCACCGGGCCACCCTGATAGATGGGCGTGTTGGCCACGTCCGGTTCGGTGATTTCCACGCCGATCTGTTCGGCCAGATCGGCGAGCATGATGTCGGTGGGCCGGTTCACCACCAGCCCCATGGCGCCGGCCGGATTGTGCTCACAGAGGAACGTGACCGTATGAAAGAAATTGGGATCCGCCAGATTCGGCATGGCGATGAGGAAATGCCCGGTGAGATTGGGGGTCTGTTCCATGCCCAAAGTATCCGCCACGCACCGGCGCTTGGCAAGCGCCCGCAAGGGCGGGTCATATGCTGCCCAGGGCGTCCAGCGGGCTGGCCACGGTCACACCGGGCCGGTTGAGCACATGGGTATAGATCATGGTGGTGTTCACGTCGGCATGCCCCAGCAGTTCCTGTACCGTGCGAATGTCGGTGCCGGAGGCCAGCAGATGCGTGGCAAAGGAATGGCGCAGGGTATGGCAGGTCACCCGCTTGTTGATCCCGATGGCGAAGGCCGCGCGCCGGATCTGTTTCTGCAGGCCGTTCTCGTGCACGTGATGGCGCCGCACGGTACCACTGCGCGGATCGGCCGACAACCGGGCGGCGGGAAACAGGTACTGCCAGCGCAGCTCCTGCGCGGCGTTGGGATACTTGCGGGCCAGGGCATCGGGCAGATAGACCTCGCCGAAGCCCCCGGCCAGATCCTCGGCATGCAGACGGGCCACCTGTTCCACCTGCGCCTGCAGGGGCTGGATCAGCCGCTGGGGCAGGGGCACAACGCGATCCTTGTTGCCCTTGGCCTGTCGGATGTGGATGAGCTGATGATCGAAGTCCAGATCCAGAATGCGCAAACGAATGACCTCCATCAGCCGCAAGCCGCAGCCATAGAGCAATTCGGCCATCAGACGCCAGGTCGGCGAATCGATGGCGGCCAGCAACTGGCGGATCTCGTCACGGCTAAGAACCGTCGGAATCCGGCGTGGTTTCTTCGACTTGGCGAAGCTCTCGAGATGGATCTGCTCACGCCCAAGCACATGGCGAAAATGAAACACCAGCGCGTTGAGCGCAAGTTGTTGCGTGCTGGCCGAGACATTGCGCCGCAACACCAGATCCTCGAGAAAAGCCTGAATATGCGCGTCATGGTAATTTTCCGGCGCCACCTGCGAATGAAAGAGCATGAATCTCGCCAGCCATTCCAGATAGCTGTTCTCGGTGCGAATGGAATAGTTCTTGAGTCGGATGGCCGTAATCATTTTCCGAATCACATCGGGATGCCGCCGGTGGGCCTCGGCGACGACCCCGGTCAGGGTTTCGGGATTGATGGTCAAATCCGCGGAATCAGGATCCAGCCGCGCATCCCGGGCCACGGTCGCATGCCGGGCCTCGAGATTGCGCGCCCGATCTATCCACTCATCCCAGGGGAATCTCCCGGCCCATGGTGCCTGCACCATGTCTTGAAACAGTACCCGCAGCGCCTGAACCGTTTGCACAAAGGGAAACTCCCGAACCCGCGGCTGAGCGCCCAACCTTTCCAGATAAGTCTGCACCATTTCGGGGCAATGCGTGGTCAGTCGCTTGCCGGCATGCGCCTCGATATAACGCTCCGCTGCCCGCCGATACCACGAAAACGCGGTAGGCGGAATACCGTAAGTCTTTAATTTATCGAAATATTTGCGCCAGAAGCGGCGCTCGCGTTCGGTATCCATGCAACACTCCTTGTTTGCGGGGATCATCCTGACTATGCTTGAGGATAACGGCAGAATGGCGGAAAGACAAGCGGGATTAGACAGAAGACAAACCCACCTTTCTGCCTAAGAAAGCAAATTACAGAATTCCACCTAATACAATGTTATGTGCAATAAGATTGAAGGAATCAATTGGCATGTATGCTGTTATTTTTAGGGCGGAAATTAACGAGCTGGATGAAGGATACTTAGAAATAGCTAAGCGTCTTAGGAATTTGGCAGTAAGTAAATATGGTTGTATAGATTTCATATCGTTAACAGAAGGAAATAAGGAGATTTCTATTTCATACTGGAAAACGAAAGAAGAAATAGAAAAATGGAAAAAAGATCCAGAGCATATTCAAGCGCAGGGTCTCGGAAAAGAAAAATGGTATAAATCCTATACAGTGCAAATAGCTGAGGTTGTGATTGAGCAT
>JALVBM010000117.1 GCA_027010665.1 Chromatiales bacterium | reverse complement strand
GGTGACGCCATCGCTTTCCTCGCCCAGATCCGCGGCGATTTCCAGCAGGTTGAGCGCCCGACGGGCGTCGCCGTCGGCCACCTGCGCCAGTCTGGTCCGGACTTCCGGATCCAGCTCGATGTTGCGATCACCGAGCCCCCGTTCCGCATCGGTCAGGGCCCGATCGAGGATGGCCAGGATGTCCGCCTCGCCCAACGCCTTGAGCACATACACGCGGGCGCGTGAGAGCAGTGCGTTGTTGAGTTCGAAGGAGGGATTCTCGGTGGTGGCGCCGATGAAGGTGACCGTGCCGTCCTCGACGAAGGGCAGAAAGGCATCCTGCTGGGACTTGTTGAAGCGGTGCACCTCGTCCACGAACAGCACCGTGGCCCGCCCGGAAGCCTCACGCAGGCTGCGGGCCTTGTCCACGGCAGCGCGAATGTCCTTTACGCCCGAGAGCACGGCGGAGAGACTGAGAAATTCGGCGTCGCAATAGTGGGCAATCATGCGTGCCAGGGTGGTCTTGCCGGTGCCCGGCGGACCCCAGAAGACCATCGAGTGGAGCCGGCCCGATTCGATGGCCGTGCGCAGCGGCTTGCCGGGCGCCAGCAGATGCGCCTGGCCGGCGATCTCGTCGAGACTGCGGGGGCGCATGCGGTCGGCCAGCGGCCGGCCGGACAGATCCGGTGTCTCGGCCACCGGGGTCGGTGTATCGAACAGATCGCCGCTGTCGTTCATGTTCCGTCGCGGATCACGTCCACGCCCTCGGGCGGCGTGAACCGGAACAGTTCCGGGTCGAGATCGGGATTGCGGCGAAAGTCGTGAAGCTCGAGGCGGGTGGTCTGGCCGAAGCTGTCCTGCAGTTCCATGATCCGCAGGTTCTGCCTGTCGAAACCCAGCTCGATGCGGGCAAAATGGCTGCCCGCCTGCTTCGGCACCAGTTCGTACCAGAACAGGCCTTCATCCTCGCCCTGGGGCGTGACGGTGTAGAGCGTGTCGAGCCGCTCGGGATTGCTGAGAATCATCGCCGGGCTGTTGTCGAGCATTGACCGCTGCGGCTTGATGGTCACCTGTTCGAGATCCTTGTCGTAGAAATACAGATGCTTGCCGTCGGCCACGTAAAGCTGGTAGTACGGTTCGGTGTACTCCAGGTTGAAGCGATCGGGCCGCTGCACCCGCAGGATGCCCTTCACCTCCTCCTGTTTTTCCTGGTTGGCGTCGAACAGCGTCTGGGTGAATTCGGCGGTAAAACTGTCGAGCCCATGGAAACGGGCCTTGAGACTGTCCGTGGCGGCCGGGACCGGCGCGCTCAGTGCCAGCAGCAGGAATGCGAGAAATGACTTCATGGGGCGAATTATTCCAGATTCGGGGAAGGGATGGGGATTCGTCGGGTTTGAACGCCAAATGGCGGGGATGTTCACCGGCTTCGGCCTGCTCGTGGCACGGCCGCACGCCGTTCGAATCGAAGCCGATCGGTGGTTGCCGGCCTATTCGGGAGGCGGCGGTGCGAGCACCTCCCGCTGGCCGTTGGCTTCCAGCGGGCCGACGATGCCGGCGAGTTCCATGGCCTCGACCATGCGTGCGGCGCGGTTGTAGCCGATCTTCAGGCGGCGCTGGATGCCGGAGACGGAGGCCTTGCGGGTCTCGGTGACGATGCGCACCGCCTCGTCGTAGAGGGGATCGGCCTCGCTGTCGCCACCCTCGCCGCCGCCACCGCCGCCGCCCGATTCCGGCGGGCCGGTGAGCACTTCTTCCAGATACTGGGGCTTGCCGCGCTGGCGCAGGTTCTCCACCACCTTGTGCACTTCGTGATCGTCCACGAACGCGCCGTGGATGCGGATCGGCACCGCGGTGCCCGGCGGCAGGTAGAGCATGTCGCCGTGGCCGAGCAGTTGTTCGGCACCCATCTGGTCGAGAATGGTGCGCGAGTCGATGCGCGAGGAGACCTGGAAGGCGATGCGGGTGGGGATGTTGGACTTGATCAGGCCGGTGAGCACGTCCACCGAGGGCCGCTGGGTGGCCAGGATCAGGTGGATCCCGGAAGCGCGGGCCTTCTGCGCCAGGCGGGCGATCAGCTCTTCCACCTTCTTGCCCACCAGCATCATCATGTCGGCCAGCTCGTCCACCACCACCACGATGTAGGGCAATGGTTGCAGGGGCTGGGCCGGCAGTTCCGAATCCTGCGGATGCAGGGGATCGAGAATCGGCTGGCCGGCGTCCTGGGCTTCCTTCACCTTGCGGTTGAAGCCGGCGATGTTGCGCACCTTGAGCGCCGCCATCAGCCGGTAGCGCTGGTCCATTTCGTGTACGCACCAGCGCAGGGCGTTGGCGGCCTCCTTCATGTCGGTGACCACGGGGGTGAGCAGGTGCGGGATGCCGTCGTAGACCGACAGCTCCAGCATCTTGGGATCGATCAGGATCAGGCGCACGTCCTTGGGCGTGGCGTTGTAGAGCAGGCTCAGGATCATGGCGTTCAGGGCCACCGACTTGCCCGCGCCGGTGGTGCCGGCCACCAGCAGATGGGGCATCCTTGCCAGATCCGCTACCATCGGCCGGCCGCTGATGTCCTTGCCCAGGGCCAGGGTCAGGGGCGATTTGGCATCGGCGAACTCGGGGGCCTTGAGGGTCTCGGAGAGGCGCACGATTTCCCGGGATTCGTTGGGGATCTCCAGGCCCACGGTGGTCTTGCCGGGAATCACCTCCACCACCCGCACCGAGATGGCCGACAGGGAACGGGCCAGATCCTTGGCCAGGTTGGAAATCTGGCTGACCTTCACGCCGGGCGCCGGCTGCAGCTCGTAACGGGTGATGACCGGGCCGGGATGGACCTCGACCACCTCCACCTCGATGCCGAAGTCCCGCAGCTTGCTCTCCACCAGCCGCGACATGGCCTCCAGGGCCTCGGGCGACATGCGGTTCCTGCCCGGTTTGGCATCGTCGAGCAGGGACAGGGGCGGCAGCGGCGAGGCGCTGTCGTCGCTGAACAGGGGCACCTGCCGCTCGCGCATCACGCGCTCCGATTCCTTTACCGGGGGCTCCGGCGGCTTGATCACCGGGGCCTTGCGCGGCTTGCGGGCCACTTCCTTCTTCACCTTGGTCTCGAAGCGGGTCTCGCGGGCCTTCTTCGCCTTGCGGGCCTGCCAGGCATCGCGCAGGGCCAGAAGGCGCTGGCGCAGCCAGTCGAGGCCGCCGAGGGTCAGCGCACCGGTGACGTCCATCAGTCGCAGCCAGGAGAGATTGGTGAACAGGGTGAAGCCGCTCAGGAACAGGGCCAGCAGCAGCACCGTGGCGCCGATGAAGCCGAAGGTGTGATCCATGGCGTCGCCGACCAGATCGCCGAGGATGCCGCCGGCGTTGACCGGCAGCGGACTGACGGCGGCCGTGTCGTGCAGGCTGGCCAGACCACAGCCGGCCGCGAGGGTGAGCACGAATCCGGCACTGCGCAGGCTGAAGGCCCGCCAGTCGAAGGGTTCGTCGGAGCGGCGATCCTGGAACAGCAGCCAGCCGGTATAGGCCACCATGACCGGGAACAGGTAGGCCAGATAGCCGAACAGCGTGAGCAGCACGTCGGCGAACCAGGCCCCGGCCGGGCCGCCCAGATTGGCCACCCGGCCGCCATCCAGTCCCGAACTTGACCAGCCGGGGTCGGTGGGGGAATAGGTGCTCAGGGCAAGGAGGAAATAGACGGCCCCGAAGCCGAAGATGAACAGTGCCCCTTCCCGCAGCCCCCGGCGCAGATGGGCCGCAAGCGGCGTGCGCTCCCGTTCGACGGTTTTCGGTCTTGCCTGGGCCACGATCTAATCTTCTTTGTGAAATATTGCCGGTAAATTATTCAAATGCAATGGAAAAAGCAAGGAAAACAAGCACAATTTTTCCTGCTTTGACGTGTACAGGATCGTAATCCCCTCCCCCGCTTTTCCCCGTTCCCAGCGCCTAGTTCCCAGTTCCTCGTCCGTGAATGGTGGAAAGCACAACCTCGCCCTTCTCCACGTTGATCCCCGCCGCCAGCGCCGGATCCTCGCGCCAGTCGGGCCCCGCCAGGCGCAGGACATAGGGCACCAGCACGGCCGACAGGGCCTGCGAGGCCGTGCGCGGGACAGCGCCGGGCATGTTGGTCACGCCGAAATGAATCACGCCCTCATGGACGAAGGTCGGCTCCTTCCAGGTGGTGGGCCGGGTGGTCTCGATGCAGCCGCCCTGATCCACTGAAATGTCGATGATCACCGCGCCCTTCTTCATCTGTGCCACGGTTTCGGCGCTGACCAGGTGCGGCGCCCGGGCACCGGGAATGAGCACCGCGCCGATGAGCAGATCGGCCTTGAGGACCGCGTCGTGTATGGCCGAGCGGTAGGTGTGCAGCCCGGTCACGTTGGGCCCCAGGGCGCGCATGGCGGCCTGCTTGTGGCGGTTGCGATCGAAGACCGTGACATTGGCGCCCATGCCCGCGGCCAGGCTTGCGGCATTGCCGCCGGCATGGCCGGCGCCGAGGATCACCACCTGACCGCGGGGCGCTGCCGGTACACCGCCGAGCAGCAGGCCCCGCCCGCCGTTGGGTTCGTGCAGCAGCGTCGCGCCCACCTGCACGGCGATGCGGCCGGCGATGTCGCTCATGGGCGCGAGCAGCGGCAGCTCGCCGTTTTCGGTGACCGTCTCGAAGGCCACGGCCGTCAGCCCGATGTTCTTGAGGGCTTCGGTCAATTCCGGCTCGGCGGCCAGATGCAGATAGGAAAAGACGATGTGATCGGGGCGCAGCAGCGGCCATTCGCCGGGCTGTGGCTCCTTGACCTTGACGATGAGCCGGGCCTCGCCGTAGAGCGTCGCGGCGTCGGGAACGACCCGAACGCCGACACGGGCATAGGCCTCGTCCGGATAACCGCTCTGCAGGCCGGCACCGCTTTCCACCAGCACCTCGTGGCCGTGATGCACCAGCTCGCCGGCCGCCTCCGGCACCAGCGCCACGCGGCCTTCGAGGATCTTCACTTCACGGGGAATGCCGATCTTCATGGTTCTTGTTCCACTCCCTTGCATTGCGTACCATTTGCCGGGCTTGAAGCCCCGGCTGTTCGTCGCCACATCGTCAGTCGTTCGCCCCGCCAGCGGGTGAACCGCGCCGTATCGAACCGGAAAGCACCACGGGAAGGAACGACCGATCCGGGTCGTTCGTTCAGTCAAATCAACACACTGGAGTCTATCACATGAGCGAAGCCAAACATTGCCGCCTGCTGATCCTCGGTTCGGGTCCGGCTGGTTATACCGCCGCCGTCTACGCTGCCCGCGCCAATCTCGATCCGGTGCTGGTCACCGGCATGGAACAGGGCGGCCAGCTCATGACCACCACCGAAATCGACAACTGGCCCGGTGGCGAGGAAGGCCTTACCGGTCCCGAGCTCATGGAGCGCATGCGCAAGCACGCCGAGCGCTTCAACACCGAGATCGTCTTCGACACCATCCACAAGGTGGACTTCAGCGAGAAACCCTACAAGCTGTTCGGCGACAACCAGAACTACACCTGCGATGCCCTGATCATCGCCACCGGCGCCTCGGCCATGTACCTGGGCCTGCCCTCGGAAGAGAAGTTCAAGGGCAAGGGCGTCTCGGCCTGCGCCACCTGCGACGGCTTCTTCTACAAGAACCAGCCGGTGGCCGTGGTCGGCGGCGGCAACACGGCGGTGGAGGAAGCCCTGTACCTGTCCAACATCGCTTCCCACGTGACCGTTATCCACCGGCGCGACAAGTTCCGTTCCGAGAAGATCCTGTCCGATCAGCTCATCGAGAAATCGAAGAACGGCAACGTGACCATCGAATGGGATTCGGTAGTGGACGAGATTCTCGGCGACGACTCGGGCGTGACCGGGGTGCGCATCAAGAACGTCAAGGATGGCAGCACCAAGGAGATCCCGGTGATGGGTGTGTTCATCGCTATCGGGCACAAGCCCAATACCGACATCTTCGAGGGGCAACTGGAACTGGATCATGGCTACATCGTGGTCAGGAGCGGTCGCGAAGGCAATGCCACCGCCACCAGCAAGGAAGGCATTTTCGCCGCCGGCGACGTGGCCGATCACATCTACCGGCAGGCCATCACCTCGGCCGGCTCCGGTTGCATGGCGGCGCTGGATGCGGAGCGGTATCTGGACAACGAGTGACGGGGCTTCGGGAAGGGGACACTGGAAACAACACGGAGGGCACGGAGACACGGAGAACACGGAGTTGTGTCTCGGTTTGCCGTGTGTCCGGATGGCACTCCATGAGTGCTGCATGGGGAAGATGCCATGCAGTTTGAAATTGCCACTACGCTCGAGACGGTTCCGGCGGCGGAATGGGATGCGCTGGTCGAGGACGACAATCCGTTTGCGCGGCATGCGTTTCTGGTGGCGCTGGAGCGTCACGGGGCGGTGGGCGAGGCCTTTGGCTGGTGGCCGCGTTATCTGCTGGCGCGGGACGGCGGGCGCCTGGTCGGGGCCGTGCCACTGTATCTCAAGGACAACTCCTATGGCGAGCTGGTCTTCGACTGGTCGTGGGCCGAGGCCTACGAGCGGGCCGGGCTGGCCTACTATCCCAAGCTGGTCGCCGCGATTCCCTACACCCCGGCCACCGGTCGCCGGCTGCTGACCGACAACGAGACGGTCGCCCGCGCGCTCATCGATGCGGCCGTCGACCATGCCCGGGATCTGGGCGTCTCCTCCCTGCACTGGCTGTTCACCGATGCGCGCGATACGGCCCTGCTCGGGGCGCATCCCGAACATGATCTGCGCCTGGGCGTGCAGTTTCACTGGCACGATGCAGGCTACGCCGACTTCGATGCCTATCTCGGCGCTCTCACTGCCAGCAAGCGCAAGAAGATCCGTCAGGAGCGGCGGCGCGTGCGGGAACAGGGTATCGAACTGCTGCGCCTGCACGGCGACGAAGTCAGCGATGAACAGTGGTCCCTCTGGCACCGCTTCTACACCAGCACCTTCGACCGCAAATGGGGCCACGCCACGCTGTCCGAGGGCTTCTTCCGGGAAATCGGCCGGACGATGCCCCGCAACGTGCTGCTGGTGCTGGCCCGCCACGCAGGCGAGACGGTGGCCGGCGCCTTCTGTCTGCGCGGCCGGCACACCCTCTACGGCCGCCACTGGGGCTGCACCCGCCGGCTCGATCAGCTCCATTTCGAAGCCTGTTATTATCAGGGGTTGGAATACTGCCTCGAACAGGGCCTGACCCGCTTCGAGCCCGGCGCCCAGGGCGAACACAAGATCGCCCGCGGCTTCCTCCCCGCCCGCACCTGGTCGGCCCACTGGATCGCCGATCCCCAATGGCGGGAAATCATCGGGCGTTTTCTGGAACAGGAACGGGGCGCGATGACGGACTACATCGAGGAATTGTCGGACCATTCGCCGTTTCGTCAGTGTCGGTGAGAAAGACCAACGCAAGGGCGCCAGGGTGCAGAGGGCGCAAAGATTGTTTTGTTGATTCTCTGTATCCTGCATCGGTCGATTTGTGACATATCGCAATGAGGGCTCCGCTCCGACAATCGTTTTTGTTTGATATTTGCATCCTCTGCGCCTTCGCGCCTTTGCGTTTGATTTTCAGTGCTGATCCATGACCCGACCCGTCCTCTACTCCATCATCGAATCGCCTGCCCATCCCGACTTTTCGGCGCTGTATACCCGTCTGGGGTTCGACGAGCAGCGCTTCAGATCCATGCGCCAGGCCATGGCGGCGCTCAAGCGCCGGCCGCCGGACGTGGTGGTGGCCGAGTTCTTTTATGGCTGGGGCAACAACTACGCCGGCGTGAACATCAGCAATCTGGACGTGCTGCTCTACAGCCTGCAGAAATACGCCCCCCGGGCGCGGGTGGTGGTGATGGTGGAGAAGGCCGAACGGCAGTACGTGGACAAGCTCAACGACATCCTGCCCCTGCATGGCGTGCTGGTCCAGCCCGTCGGCGAGGCGGAACTGGAAGCCCTGCTGCGCGAATTCCCATGAGCACCGGTGCGCCCTTCTGGCTCGATTTCGCCGATCCGGAGGATTTCCCGGCAGTGGAATTCGCCCTGCGGGAACCGGACGGCCTGCTGGCCGTGGGCGGGGATCTGACCGTGGCGCGCCTGCTGGCGGCCTACCGGCGGGGGATCTTTCCCTGGTACAGCGCAGGCCAGCCGATCCTGTGGTGGTCGCCGGATCCGCGCATGGTGCTGTTCCCGGAGAAGCTCCACGTCTCGCGCAGCCTGCGCAAGACCCTGCGCCGCAACCGGTTTCGGCTGACGGTGGATCACGACTTCGAGGCCGTGATTGCCGCCTGTGCCGCGCCGCGCCGCGACGAGGCCGGGACGTGGATCACCGAGGAAATGCGTCTGGCCTACATCCGCCTGCACCGGGCGGGCCACGCCCATTCGGTGGAAGCCTGGGAAGGCGATCGGCTGGTGGGCGGCTTGTATGGCGTGGCCATCGGCCGGGTGTTCTTCGGCGAGTCCATGTTCAGCCGGGTCAGTGATGCCTCCAAGGTGGCCTTCGCCTGCTTCGTGCGTCATCTCGCCGCATCCGGTTTTGAACTGGTCGACTGCCAGGTCCACAGCGCCCATCTGGCCAGTCTGGGGGCGGAAACGATCCCCCGGCACCGCTTCACCACCCTCCTCGACCGGCTTTGCGAGGCACCCTTGCCGGTGACACAATGGCGGCAGGTCCTGCCCGAAACGGCCACCTGCGTCGACACGCCATGAACGACGAAAACCGCCTCTACGACACCCTGGCCCGGCTGCGCTTCTTCGCCAGCCTGCCGCACGAGTGCGGTTACCTGGCGGACGAGGAAGCGGTGACCCTGTTCGTGGATCCGGCCCTGCGCCTCGACATGGCCACTTACGGCGTGCTGGCCCGTGCCGGTTTTCGCCGCAGCGGCGAGCACGTCTACCGGCCCCACTGCGGCCGCTGCCGGGCCTGCATTCCCGTGCGCATCCCGGTGGCCGGTTTCCGGCCCGATCGCGGCCAGCGCCGCTGCCTGGCCCGCAATGCCGATGTGAGCCTGACCATCCGCCCCGGCGTGTTCGAGGAAGAACACTTCCGCCTCTATCGCCGCTACATGCAGGCCCGCCATCCCGGCGGCAGCATGGACGACGACGATCCGGCCATCTACCGCCGGCTGATCGGCTCGGCCTGGTCGGAAACCCTGCTGTACGAGTTCCGCATCGGCCCGCGC
>JALVBM010000116.1 GCA_027010665.1 Chromatiales bacterium | reverse complement strand
CGTAGGGTGCGTTCGCGCAGCAACGCACCAGCAGGTCGGGGCCGAGTGGCAAGGGACGAGGAAAAACGGGTTCACGGCTCCGAGGTGCAGGGTGCGATAGTGAAGCGTATCGCACCAAACATAATCTCACGTTAAAACAAATAGATATATTGTATTCTTCAAGTTGATTATTACGCCGGACCCGTCACAGCACATTAAAGATTCCGGACAGAATGCCGCCAGATCCAGCAAGGCCGGCTGCGGCCGGCGTGGCTTCCGGGAGGATGCCATCATGCTGAGCTTCATCTATCGACTCGCCCGGCAGTACGAACGGGAACACGGCCACCCGCCGAACCTCCTCTACCTCCATCCCGCCCATTTCGCGATGCTGCAGACCGCCCTGGCGGAGATCCCGGATCTGGGCGCCCTGCGCCGCTTTCTGGGCATGGAGATCGTCATCGACGGGGATCTGGTCCATCCCCACGTGAGCTGGAGCGCGGTCGACTGGCACCGGGCCGTGGCGGTCTGAGTCGGGCCCTGTCGGTGTGGCCCCGCTTGGCTTTGGCGGGGTTTTCAGGCATCATTCGCGCCTGCGATTTTCACCGAGCACACCGACAGGATGGCAAAAGAAGAACACATCGAAATGGAAGGCACGGTCATCGAGACCCTGCCCAACACCATGTTCCGCGTGAAGCTGGACAACGGTCACGTGGTCACTGCCCACATTTCGGGCAAGATGCGCAAGCATTACATCCGCATCCTCACCGGCGACCGGGTGACGGTGCAACTGACGCCCTACGATCTCAGCAAGGGGCGGATCGTCTTCCGCGGCCGGTAGGCGCCTTCGGTCGCGGCTTGCGCCGCTCCTGCACAACGAAAAAAAGCCCCGGGCCCTGAAACAGGCCCGGGGCTTTTATTTGCCCCAATACAAACCTCGGCCCTGTTTTGTCGCGGCGAGGGCGCCGCTCCTACAGAACATGAAAAAAGCCCCGGACCCTCGACAGGCCCGGGGCTTTTTACATTGCGAAAAACAAACGCTTTTTCTCGTTCCTAGTCCCTGGTTCCTCGTCCCTGTATTTACGTCGTAACCGCCTTCTTCCCCTTCATCTCGAAGGCCAGTTCGTCGTCCTTGACGGTGATCCGCAGGTGGCCGCCGCCGGCGAGTTCGCCGAACAGCAGGGCCTCGGCCAGGGGCTTCTTGATCTTCTCCTGGATCAGGCGGGCCATGGGGCGGGCGCCCATGTCCGGATCGTAGCCGCGCATGGCCAGCCAGGTGCGGGCTTCCTCGTCCAGTTCCAGGCTGACGCCCTTCTCTTCCAGTTGCCCTTCCAGTTCGAACACGAACTTGTTGACCACCTGGGAGATGGTCTCGGGGCCGAGCTGGCGGAACTGGATGATGCCATCCAGGCGGTTGCGGAACTCCGGTGTGAAGCTGCGCTTGATGACTTCCATCGCATCCGAGGAATGATCCTGCTTGGTAAAACCGATGGAGGCGCGATTGAGCTGATCGGCGCCGGCGTTGGTGGTCATCACCAGGATCACGTTGCGGAAGTCGGCCTTGCGGCCGTTGTTGTCGGTCAGCGTGCCGTGGTCCATGACCTGCAGCAGCAGGTTGAACACGTCCGGATGGGCCTTCTCGATCTCGTCCAGCAACAGCACCGCGTGGGGATGCTTGGTGATGGCCTCGGTGAGCAGGCCGCCCTGGTCGTAGCCCACGTAGCCCGGCGGCGCGCCGATCAGGCGCGAGACGGTGTGGCGCTCCATGTACTCGGACATGTCGAAGCGGATCAGCTCGATGCCCATGATGCGCGCCAGCTGGCGGGTGACCTCGGTCTTGCCCACGCCGGTGGGACCGGCGAACAGGAAGGAGCCAATGGGTTTTTCCTGGTTGGCCAGGCCCGAGCGGGACAGCTTGATGGCCGCGGCCAGGGATTCGACGGCCTCGTCCTGGCCGTAGATGACCAGCTTCAGATCCCGTTCCAGGTTCTTCAGCACCTGCATGTCGTCGCTGGAGACGGTCTTCGGTGGAATGCGGGCGATCTTGGCGACGATGGCCTCGATGTCCTTCACGCCGATGGTCTTCTTGCGCTTGGAGGGTACCTGCATGCGCTGGTTGGCACCGGCCTCGTCGATCACGTCGATGGCCTTGTCGGGCAGGTGGCGATCGTTGATGTAGCGATCGGCCAGCTCGGCGGCGGTGCGCAGGGCCTGGTGGGTGTAGCGCACCTCGTGATGCTCCTCGAAGCGGCTCTTGAGGCCCTCGAGGATTTGCACGCATTCCTCCACGCTCGGCTCGGGCACGTCGATCTTCTGGAAGCGCCGCGCCAGGGCGCGATCCTTCTCGAAGATGCCGCGGTATTCCTGGTAGGTGGTGGAGCCGATGCACTTCAGATCGCCGGAGGCCAGCACCGGCTTGACCAGGTTGGAGGCGTCCATCGCCCCGCCAGAGGCGGCGCCGGCGCCGATGATGGTGTGGATTTCGTCGATGAACAGGATCGCGTGCGGCTCCTTGCGCAACTGGGCGAGCACCGCCTTGAGGCGCTTCTCGAAGTCGCCGCGGTACTTGGTGCCGGCCAGCAGGGCACCGAGATCCAGGGAATAGATGACCGAGTCGGCCAGCACCTCGGGCACCTCGCCCTCGACGATGCGCTTGGCCAGACCCTCGGCCAGGGCGGTCTTGCCCACCCCGGCCTCGCCCACGAACAGCGGGTTGTTCTTGCGCCGGCGGCAGAGTACCTGCACGGTGCGCTCGATCTCGGCCTTGCGGCCGATCAGCGGATCGATCTTGCCGAGGCGGGCCATTTCGTTGAGGTTGGTGGTGAACTGCTCGAGGGCGTTCTGCTGTGGGCTCTCGCCGGATTCGTCCTCGTCGTTCTGCTGTTCGCTGCTCTCCTCGTCCTGGATCTTGGAGATGCCGTGGGAGATGTAGTTGACCACCTCCAGGCGCGAGATGTTCTGCTTCTTGAGGAAGTAGACGGCCTGGGACTCCTGCTCGGAGAAGATGGCCACCAGGACGTTGGCGCCGCTGACCTCGCGCTTGCCCGAGGACTGCACGTGGAACACGGCGCGCTGCAGCACCCGCTGGAAGCCGAGGGTCGGCTGGGTCTCCCGATCGTCGTCGGGCGGCAGCAGCGGCGTGGTCTCGTCCAGGAAGTTGGTGAGATCCCGGCGCAGCTCGGCCAGGTCGGCGCCACAGGCGACGAGGATTTCCGACGCCGAGGGATTGTCGAGCAGGGCCAGCAGCAGGTGCTCCACGGTCATGAACTCGTGGTGCAGTTCGCGGGCCCGCTTGAAGGCGGCATTGAGCGCGCTTTCCAGTTCTTTGTTCAACATCGTTTACCTGCCTTTGCCGTCAACTGTCGGCTTCCATGGTGCAAAGAAGCGGATGCTCGTTCTGCCGGGAATAGTCGTTGACCTGGGCGACCTTGGTCTCGGCGATGTCCCGGGGATAGATCCCGCACACCCCTTTGCCCTGGGTGTGCACATTGAGCATGATGTGGGTAGCCTTTTCACGATTCATGCCAAAAAAGGCTTCCAGCACGTGCACCACGAATTCCATGGGGGTGTAGTCGTCGTTGATCAACACCACCTTGTACATGGGCGGGCGCTTGAGCTTCGGCTTGGCCTCCTGCAGCGCCAGGTTGTCGTCGTAACGGCCGGGGAACTGTTTGTCGCTCATGTTCTCGATTCTAGCTGAACGGGATGGAAACTGCCTGTCTGCCCGATCTGTGGCCTCTTTCACAGGTCGGGCTTCGCCGATTGTCTATATTTAGCACATCCGGTTCGGCGGTCCGGATACGAAAAAAGCATTAACCCTGTGATTCTAAACCATTTTTCACGGATTTGCAGGGGGAGTTTCCAACCCAGACAAGGAGGCACGGAAGGCATGTCTATCGGTACTGTCAAATGGTTCAGCAACGCCAAGGGCTACGGTTTCATCGCCCCCGCCGACGGCGGCGAGGACATCTTCGCCCATTTCTCCGCCATTCACATGGATGGCTACAAGACCCTGCGCAAGGGCCAGCAGGTGGAGTTCGAGTGCACCCAGGGGCCCAAGGGTATGCATGCCACGGAAATCCGTCCGGCGCCGGAAAGCGGACAGGATTCGGCCTGAATCCGCCGGCGGGCCGACGGTCGACACTGTCTCGCCCCTTTTTGACCACACGTTGTCGTTTTCATTCCCTCCCAAACGCAAAATGCCCCGCTCAGGCGGGGCATTTTGCTGCCGGAGGCAAGGGTTTTCCTACATGTGGCGAATGATGGCCTCGCCGAAGCCGGAACAGCTCACTTCGGTGGCCCCCTCCATCAACCGGGCCAGATCGTAGGTCACGGTCTTGGCGGCGATGGCCGCGGACATGCCCTGGACGATGCGATCGGCCGCCTCGGTCCACCCCAGATGGCGCAGCATCATCTCGGCGGAGAGGATGAGTGATCCGGGGTTGACCTTGTCCTGGCCGGCGTACTTGGGCGCGGTGCCGTGGGTGGCCTCGAACAGGGCCACCGTGTCCGAGAGGTTGGCGCCGGGCGCGATGCCGATGCCCCCCACCTGGGCCGCCAGGGCGTCGGAGATGTAGTCGCCGTTGAGGTTGAGGGTGGCGATCACGTCGTATTCCTCCGGCCGCAGCAGGATCTGCTGCAGGAAGGCGTCGGCGATCACGTCCTTGATCACAATTTCCTTGCCGCTATCGGGGTTTCTGAACCGGCACCAGGGGCCACCGTCGATTTCGGTGGCGCCGAACTCGCTTTTCGCCAGTTCGTAGCCCCACTCCTTGAAGGCCCCTTCCGTGAATTTCATGATGTTGCCCTTGTGCACCAGGGTCACCGAATCGCGATCGTTGTCGATGGCGTACTGGATGGCCTTGCGCACCAGGCGTTGCGTGCCCTCGCGGGAGACGGGCTTGACGCCGATGCCGGAAGTCTCCGGGAAGCGGATCTTGGTCACGCCCATCTCGTTCTGCAGGAAGTCGATGACCTTCTTCACCTCCGGGCTACCGGCCGGCCATTCGATGCCGGCATAGATGTCCTCGGAGTTCTCGCGGAAGATGACCATGTCGGTCTTCTCCGGCGCCTTCAGCGGGCTGGGCGTGCCGGTGTAGTAGCGTACGGGGCGCAGGCAGACGTAGAGATCCAGCTCCTGGCGCAGGGTCACGTTCAGGGAGCGGATGCCGCCGCCCACCGGGGTGGTCAGCGGGCCCTTGATGGCCACGCTGAATTCGCGGATGGCGTCCATGGTCTCGTCCGGCAGCCAGACGTCGGGGCCGTAGACCTGTGTGGCCTTCTCGCCGGCGTAGATCTCCATCCAGGCGATGGCCTTCTCGCCGCCGTAGGCCTTTTCGACCGCGGCGTCGGTCACCCGGCGCATGACCGGCGTGATGTCCACGCCGATGCCGTCGCCCTCGATGAAGGGAATGATGGGGCGGGCGGGCACGTCGAGGGCCCCTTCGGCGGAGACGGCGATCTTCTCGCCCTCCGCCGGCACTGCAATCTTCTCGTATCCCATGGAAACTCCGAAAAATCGTGAGGAAAAGGCAAAGTGGGCGGATTATACCAGCAGATGCGCCCCGGGCAGGGCGGGCGTGGCTCGAATCAGGCGCCGGCGCGCTGGCGCACACGGATCTGTTCGGGTTCGGGGATGGCCGGCTTGCCGATGTGGAACCCCTGCAGGTAGTCGATGCCCATCTCGCGCACCATGCGCGCCAGGGTCTCGCTCTCGACGAATTCGGCGATGGTCTTCTTGCCCATGATGTGGGCGATGTTGTGCATGGACTGGACGATTTCGCGGTGCAGGGCGTTGTCGGCCATGCCGCTGATGAAGGATCCGTCGATCTTCACATAGTCCACCGGCAGATCCTTGAGATAGGCATAGGAGGAATAGCCGCTGCCGAAATCGTCGAGGGCGGTCTGGCAGCCGAGTGCCTTGAGCTGTTGCAGGACCTCGGCGCTGCGGGTCAGATCGGCCATGGCCACCGTTTCGGTGACCTCGAAGATCAGCCGCTGGGCCGGGAAGGCATGCCGTTCGAGTTCGGCGGTGATGAAGGCAATGAGTTCCTCGTCCTCGAAGGAGGCCGCCGAGAGATTGATGCAGTAGCGGATGGCCTGTTCGGCGTGTGAGGACCGGGACAGCATCTCCAGGGCGTGACGAATCACCCAGCGGTCGATGTCCGGCATGAGACCGAAGCGTTCGGCCGGGGGAATGAACCCGGCGGGCTGGATGACCTGGTCGTTCTCCCCGCGCATGCGCAGCAGGATTTCCTGATGGCTCAGATGCCCCTGCCGATCGACGATGGGCTGGCAGGCGAGCAGAAAATGGTCCTTCTCCAGCGCCTGCTTGATGCGACGGGTCCAGCCGATGTCGTCCACCAGACCAATCATGCCTTCCTCGTCCGCCTGGGTATACAGATGGACGCGGTTCTTGCCCGCCATCTTTGCCGCATGACAGGCGAAGTCGGCGCGGGCCAGCAGCTCTTCCTTGTCCTGCTCGCCGTCGATGATCACCAGGCCGATGGAGCCCGCGATGTCGATGACCTGACCCTGATAGCGGAAATCGTACTCCTGGAGATAGCGCCGGAACACTTCGGCCACGGTGCGGGCATCGTCCGGCTCGATGTCGTAGAGCAGCAGGGCAAATTCGTCTCCGCCCAGACGGGCCAGCAGATCGCCCTGACGGGTTCGCCGTGACAGCATCACCGAGACTTCCAGCAGCAGTTGATCGCCGGCCAGGTGGCCCAGGGTGTCGTTGACGTACTTGAAGTTGTCGAGATCCAGGTAGATCAGGGCGGCCGGCTCCTCCGGATGGCGTGCGACCCGCTCCACCAGCCGTTCGAGTTCCTGCAGGAAATAGTGGCGGTTGAACAGCCCGGTGAGGGTATCGTGCTCGGCCAGATGACGCAGATTGGCGATCATGGCCTGGCGTTCGCTGATGTCCTCGATCATGGCGGTATAGAGGCGCTCGCCGGCCAGTTCGTAACCGCTGATCTTGATGGAGGCCGGGAAATCGTGCCCCTCGGCACGACGGGCCGCGACTTCGTATTCGCCATCGGTGAACATGGCCTCCGGCGGTTCGATGTCGATCAGCCAGAGCATGTTGCGGCCGACGAGATCATAGTCTTCGTAGCCGAACAGCCGCTCGGCCGTGCGGTTGCTGGTGAGGATGTCGCCATCGGCATCGAAGGTGACGATGCCCTCGGCCGCGTTGTCGAGCACCGACTGCAGACGAATCTGGCGGGAATGGACCTCGGCCTGCATGTGCCGGAAGGCGCTGACCAGCATGTCCATTTCGCGCACCCGGGTGTCGGGCAGGTCGACGTTCGGATCGCCTTCGGCCTCGGCATGCAGGGCCTCGGCGATGCGGCTGACCGGCCGCCGGACCAGATGCTCGAACATGAAGTAGCCGATGCCGACGATGAACAGCACCACCAGCACCGA
>JALVBM010000115.1 GCA_027010665.1 Chromatiales bacterium | reverse complement strand
CCCGTTTCTCGGCGGTGCGCCGCCGCTACCGCTACGTGATCTTCAACCGCAAGGTGCGCCCGGCCATCTTCCACGGCAAGGTTTCCTTCGAATACCGGGATCTGGATGCGGCGCGCATGCGCGCGGCGGCGGCGCACCTGCTCGGCGAGCACGACTTCAGCGCCTACCGGGCCGTGGCCTGCCAGGCCAGGAGCCCGGTACGCACCCTCTACCGGCTGGACGTGAGCCACAAGGATGAACTGGTGATCCTCGATCTGGAAGCCAATGCCTTCCTGCACCACATGGTGCGCAACATCGCCGGGGTGCTGATGACCATCGGTGCCGGCGAGCGGGAACCCGACTGGGCCCGGGAAGTGCTGGAAGGCCGGGATCGCCGTCTGGGGGGCATCACCGCGCCGCCCGGCGGTCTGTACTTCATGGAGGCCATCTATCCCGAACGCTTCGGCATTCCGCGGCTTCCCCCGGTCTCCGCGCTCTGGTAATCTGCACCGTTTTTCATGGGGCTGGAGCGGCCATGCGCACCCGAGTGAAGATCTGCGGCATCACCCGCCCCGAGGACGGGCGCGAGGCGGCCCGCCTGGGCGCCGATGCCATTGGCTTGGTCTTCTACCCGCCCAGCCCGCGCGCCGTGACCCCGACGCAGGCCGCCGCCATCGTGCGCGAACTGCCGCCCTTCGTCACCACCGTGGGGCTGTTCGTGAACGCCGACGCCGGGACCATTGCCGCGGCCGTCGAGGCCGCCGGGCTGGATCTGCTGCAGTTCCATGGCGACGAGTCGCCCGCGGACTGCGCCGGCCACGGCCGGCCGTGGATCAAGGCCCTGCGCATGGCCCCGGGGCTGGACGTGGCCGCCGAGGCCCGCCGGTACGCAGGCGCGCGGGGGATCCTGCTCGATGCCTACCGCCCCGGCGTGCCGGGCGGCACCGGGGAGACCTTCGACTGGGAACGCATCCCGGCCGATCGGAACCTGCCCCTGATCCTGGCCGGCGGGCTCGCCCCGGCCAACGTGGCCGAGGCGGTGCGGCGGGTGCGGCCCTGGGCCGTGGACGTCAGCGGGGGCGTGGAAGCGCAGAAGGGCATCAAGGACGCCGCGAAGATGGCGGCCTTCATCGACGAGGTCAGACGAGTTGACGACGCA
>JALVBM010000114.1 GCA_027010665.1 Chromatiales bacterium | reverse complement strand
GGCCCTGGGCGAACAGTTCCTCCAGCACCCCGGCCAGGCGTTCGGCGCTCAGCTCCGACTGCAGGATCAGGCGGGCGGCGCCCGCTTCGGTCAGATACAGGGCGTTGCGGGTCTGGTGATCGTCCACGGCGTGGGGATAGGGCACCAGCACCGCGCCGAGGCCGGCGGCGGCCAGTTCGGAGACGGTCAGGGCCCCGGCGCGGCAGATCACCACGTCGGCCCAGCCGAAGGCCGCGGCCACGTCGCCGATGAATTCGGACACCTCCGCCGCCACCCCGGCCTGTTCGTAGGCGCGGCGGGCCGCCTCGGCCTTGCCACGCCCGGCCTGGTGGCGGATGGCCAGTTCGGTGCCGCCGGCCACGCGGGCCAGGGCCGGCGGCACCGTTTCGTTGAGTGCCTGGGCGCCGAGGCTGCCGCCGATGATCAGCACCCGCAGCGGGCCGTTGCGCCCGGCGAAGCGCTCGGCCGGCTCCGGCAGGGCGAAGAATTCGTCGCGCACCGGGTTGCCCACCGTCTCGGCCGGGATGGCGGCGGGGAAGCTGCCGGGAAAGGCCTCCAGCACCCGCCGGGCGAGGCGCGCCAGCAGACGGTTGGTGAGGCCGGCCACGGCATTCTGCTCGTGGATCACCAGCGGCCGGCGCAGCAGCCAGGCCGCCAGGCCGCCGGGACCGGTGACGAAACCGCCGAGGCCCAGCACCGCGCCGGCACGGCTGCGGCGGCAGACGCCAAGGGCCTGCCAGGTGGCGCGGGTCAGGCGCAGCGGCGCCAGCAGCCAGCCGGCGGCGCCCTTGCCGCGCAGGCCGGCCACGTCGATGTATTCGATGGGGAAGCCGGCCTCGGGCACCACCCGCGCCTCGAGACCGCGGCGGGTGCCGAGCCAGGTTACTTCCACGCCCTGCTCGCGCAGCCGGCGGGCCACGGCCAGGGCCGGGAAGACGTGGCCGCCGGTGCCGCCGGCCATGATCAGCACCCGCGCTACCATGGCTTCACCCCCTGCCCCGCCAGACGGGTTTCGCGGTCCACCCGCAGCAGCAGGGCCACGGCGATGCCCATCGCCACCATGGAGCTGCCGCCGTAGCTCATCAGCGGCAGGGTCAGCCCCTTGGTGGGCAGCACGCCCATGTTCACGCCCAGGTTGA
>JALVBM010000113.1 GCA_027010665.1 Chromatiales bacterium | reverse complement strand
GGCCTGCTGGGCTTCGGCTCCACCAACGACCTGCGCGAACCGGGTTCCATCATCTTCGTCAACGCCTCCTATCCGCTGCTGGAAGAGGAGGTCACGCCGGCGCCGCCGCTGGTCATCGGGCCTGGCTGTGACGAGCCGTTCGTCGCCCGGTCCATCTTCAACATCTCCGGCATGAGCTACGGCGCCCTGTCGAAGCCGGCGGTGCAGGCGCTCTCGCGCGGGGCGGGCAAGGCCGGGATCTGGCTGAACACGGGCGAGGGCGGCCTCTCGCCCTGGCACCGGGAAGGCGACTGCGATCTGATCTTCCAGATCGGCACCGCCAAGTACGGCGTGCGCGACGAGGCCGGAAACCTCAGCGATGCCCGCCTGCGCGACGTGGCCGGCGCGGTGCGCGCCTTCGAGATCAAGCTCTCCCAGGGCGCCAAGCCGGGCCGCGGCGGGGTGCTGCCGGCGGCCAAGGTGACCGAGGAAATCGCCCGCATCCGCGGCATTCCGGTGGGCCAGGTGTCCAGCAGCCCCAACCGGCACCGGGAGATCCGCAACTCCGACGACCTGCTCGACATGATCGCCCGGGTGCGCGATGTGACCGGCCGGCCGGTGGGGATCAAGACCGTGATCGGCTCGGAGCGTTTTGCCCGGGATCTGTGCGAGACCATCCTGCGCCGGGGCATGGACAGCGCGCCCGACTTCGTCACCGTGGATGGTGGCGAGGGTGGCTCCGGGGCCGCGCCCCAGGTGCTGGCCGATCACGTGGGTCTGCCGCTGAGCGAAGCCCTGCCCATCCTGGTGGACACGCTCATGGCATCCGGCCTGCGCGAACGGGTGCGGGTGGTGGCCTCGGGCAAGCTGGTCACCTCGGCGAAAGTGGCCTGGGCGCTGTGCGTGGGGGCCGATTTCGTGGTCAGTGCCCGGGGGTTCATGTTCGCCCTCGGTTGCGTGCAGTCGCTGCAGTGCCACCGGGGAACCTGTCCCACCGGGATCACCACCCACGATCCCCGCCGCCAGCGCGGCCTGGTGGTGGCCGACAAGGCCGAGCGGGTGGCCCGCTATGCCCACTGGGTCAATCACGAGGTGAACGTGCTGGCCCATTCCTGCGGCCTGGCCAACGCCCGCGAGTTCCGCCGCGAACACGTGCGCATCGTGCAGGCGCCGGGCCACAGCGTGCCGCTCGACGCGATTCATCCCTGGCCCGAAATCGCCCGCGGGATTCGCCGCACGGGCTGAAGCGGACGAAAATCCGGCTTTTTTCCGCCTTTCCGCTTGAAACGCCGGGACTTTCCCCCTATCTCCCCTGCAACAGAAATTCCGGTCACCGGTGTTTCGGTCCGTTCCCGCGGTCCGGCTGCCGGCACGGACCGAACCGAAATCCACGAACGAGGGGACGAAACGACATGCGAATGGACAAACTGACGAGCAAGTTCCAGATTGCGCTGGCCGATGCGCAGAGCCTGGCGGTGGGCCGGGATCACCAGTACATCGAACCGGTGCACCTGATGGCGGCGCTGCTGGACCAGGAAGGGAGCACGGTCTCCCACCTGCTGACCCAGGCCGGTGTCAACGTGAACCTGCTGCGCTCGCAGATCGGCGAAGCGCTGGATCACCTGCCCACCCTGGGCCAGCCCACCGGCGAGGTGCACATCTCCAGCGATCTGAACCGGCTGCTCAATCTCACCGACAAGCTGGCCCAGAAGCGGGGCGACAAGTACATCTCCAGCGAGCTGTTCGTGCTGGCTGCCGTCGAGGACAAGGGCCAGCTCGGCGACATTCTGCGCAAGGCCGGCGCCAGCAAGAGCGCCATCGAGCAGGCCATCGAGAACATCCGCGGTGGCCAGAACGTGCAGGATCCCAATGCCGAGGAACAGCGCCAGGCCCTGGAGAAGTACACCATCGATCTCACCGAACGGGCCGAGCAGGGCAAGCTGGATCCGGTGATCGGCCGTGACGACGAGATCCGCCGCGTGATCCAGATCCTGCAGCGGCGCACCAAGAACAACCCGGTGCTCATCGGCGAGCCCGGCGTGGGCAAGACCGCCATCGTCGAAGGTCTGGCCCAGCGCATCATCAATGGCGAGGTGCCCGAGGGCCTGAAGAACAAGCGCGTGCTGTCGCTCGACATGGGCGCGCTGCTGGCCGGGGCCAAGTTCCGCGGCGAGTTCGAGGAGCGCCTGAAGGCGGTGCTCACCGATCTGGCCAAGCAGGAAGGGCAGATCATCCTGTTCATCGACGAGATCCACACCATGGTCGGCGCCGGCAAGGCCGAGGGCGCCATGGACGCCGGCAACATGCTCAAGCCGGCCCTGGCCCGCGGCGAGCTGCACTGCATCGGCGCCACCACCCTGGACGAATACCGCCAGTACATCGAGAAGGACGCCGCGCTCGAGCGCCGCTTCCAGAAGGTGCTGGTGGACGAACCCACGGTGGAGGACACCATCGCCATCCTGCGCGGCCTGAAGGAGAAGTACGAGGTGCACCACGGCGTCGAGATCACCGACTCGGCGATCATCGCCGCGGCCACCCTGTCGCACCGCTACATCACCGATCGCAAGCTGCCGGACAAGGCCATCGATCTCATCGACGAGGCCGCCTCGCGGATCCGCATGGAGATCGACTCCAAGCCCGAGGCCCTGGACAAGCTCGAGCGGCGGCTGATTCAGCTCAAGATCGAGCGCGAGGCGCTGGCCAAGGAGACCGATGAGGCCAGCCGCGAGCGGCTGAAGAAGCTGGAAGAGGAGATCGAGAGCCTGGAGCGCGAATACTCGGAGCTCGAGGAGATCTGGAAGTCCGAGAAGGCCGCGGTGCAGGGCACCACCCACATCAAGGAAGAGCTGGAGCGCGCCCGTCAGGAGCTGGAGACCGCCCGCCGCGCCGGCGATCTGGCGCGCATGTCGGAACTCCAGTACGGCAAGATTCCGGAACTGGAGAAGCAGCTCGACATGGCCACCCAGGCCGAGATGCAGGAGACCCGCCTGCTGCGCAACAAGGTCACCGAGGAGGAGATCGCCGAGATCGTCTCCAAGTGGACCGGCATTCCGGTCTCCAAGATGCTCGAGGGCGAGCGCGAGAAGCTGCTGCACATGGAAGAGGGCCTGCACAAGCGCGTGGTCGGTCAGGACGAGGCGGTGCGCGCGGTGGCCGACGCCATTCGCCGCTCCCGTGCCGGGCTGTCGGATCCCAACCGTCCCAATGGCTCGTTCCTGTTCCTCGGCCCCACCGGCGTGGGCAAGACCGAGCTGACCAAGGCGCTGGCCGAGTTCCTGTTCGACACGGAAGACGCCATGGTACGGCTCGACATGTCCGAGTTCATGGAGAAACACTCCGTGGCCCGGCTCATCGGCGCTCCGCCCGGCTACGTGGGCTACGAGGAAGGCGGCTATCTGACCGAGGCCGTGCGTCGCAAGCCCTACTCGGTGATCCTGCTCGACGAGGTGGAGAAGGCCCATCCGGACGTCTTCAACATCCTCCTGCAGGTGCTCGACGACGGGCGTCTGACCGACGGGCAGGGCCGTACGGTGGACTTCCGCAACACGGTCATCGTCATGACCTCGAACCTCGGTTCACAGCTCATCCAGGAGATGGCACACACCGGCGACTACGAGGCCATGAAGACCGCGGTGATGGAAATCGTCGGCCAGCATTTCCGCCCCGAGTTCATCAACCGGGTGGACGAGGTCGTGGTCTTCCACCCGCTGGACCGCGAGGAAATCCGGCGCATCGCCAACATCCAGTTCGAATACCTGCGGCAGCGTCTGGCCGATCGCAACATCGAGCTGGTGGTCACCGATGCGGCCCTCGACAAGATCGGCGAAGCCGGCTTCGATCCCGTGTATGGTGCCCGGCCGCTCAAGCGGGCCATCCAGCACGAGATCGAGAATCCGCTGGCCCAGCAGATCCTCGCCGGCAAGTTCCTGCCCGGCGATGTGGTCACGGTGGACGTGCAAGGCAACGAGTTCGTCTTCACCAAGTCGGCCCAGAAGGCCAGCGCGGCCTGATTCCGGTCAGCCACCCGATAGAAAACCCCGCCCCGGCGGGGTTTTCTGCGTTCGGAGACGGGAAAATCCCCGACACGCATATCGGACGAATCCTACAAGTCGTGTCGAATCCTGCCGACAGCCAATTCGCGTCGTGTCGCCTATCTTTATCCACAACAAGGATGTGGGGGGTAGACAGGGATGTCTCCAATTTCCATGCTCTCCCCGGCGGCAGACGAGAAGGAATCACGGACGTGCGCGCATTGCAGGGAACCGGGATGGAGACCGTCGGGGGGAGCGCCCATTGCCCGCCGTGGCACCGGAAGTGCCACGGCCGTTGTTGACCTCCGGGGCCGTCCTCAGTATCATCCACGCCCCTATTCCCCGGTAGCTCAGCAGGTAGAGCAGGTGACTGTTAATCACCGGGTCGGCGGTTCGAGCCCGTCCCGGGGAGCCA
>JALVBM010000112.1 GCA_027010665.1 Chromatiales bacterium | reverse complement strand
ACGGCCGTTGTTGACCTCCGGGGCCGTCCTCAGTATCATCCACGCCCCTATTCCCCGGTAGCTCAGCAGGTAGAGCAGGTGACTGTTAATCACCGGGTCGGCGGTTCGAGCCCGTCCCGGGGAGCCACATCGACTTCGAACGTGTAAACCGGCCGAGCGCCGGTTTTTTCATGTTGGCGGCCGTGTACGTGGACGGGCTCTCACCGCAGGTGCACAGGCTGGCGCCTGTGCACAGTGGCGAGGGACGAGGGCCGAGTGGCGAGGGGCATGGTGTCCCCCTTGGCTTTCTTGCTTATGCTTCTTCCGTTCCCGCCTCGCCACTCGTCCCTCGTCCCTCGGCCCTGTCCTGAAGCGGCAGCTCGAAATAGAAGGTGGTGCCCACCGAACGGTAGGAGTAGAAACCGATGCGGCCGCCGTGGGCCTCGACGATGGCGCGGGCGATGGACAGGCCGAGGCCGGTGCCGGAGACGGTGCGGGCGTCGGAGCTGTCGTGCCGGGCGAACTTTTCGAACAGGCGCGGCCGGAACTCCGGCGGGACGCCCTCGCCCCGGTCGATGACCGAGACGCGCACCACGCCGTCGCTGCAGCGGGTGCGGATCCGCACCGTTTCGTTCGAAGGGCCGTACTTGGCGGCGTTGGACAGCAGATTGGTAAGGACCTGGATCAGCCGGTTGCGATCGCCCCGCACCGGGATGGTAGGCCGGTCCGGCTCAAATTCGCAGCTGACCTGGAACTGGGCCAGATAGCTCCGGTTCTCCTCGATGGCCTGGCGGATGACGTCCACCAGGTCGATTTCCCGCCAGTCCAGCTCCAGGTTGCCCGACTCCAGGCGGCGCATGTCCAGCAGATCGTTGACCAGCAGGATCAGGCGATCGGAATTCCGGCTGGCGATGCGCACCATGTCCTCGGTGCGCTCGTCAAGGGGGCCCGTGACCCCGCTGGCGACGAGGCCCAGTGCTCCGTGGATGGCGGTCAGCGGGGTGCGCAGTTCGTGACTGACCGTGGCCAGGAATTCGTCCCGCGCGATTTCCGCTTCCTGCCGCAGTCGTTCCTGGCGTCGGAACAGCCACCACATGGCCAGGGTGAAGAGCAGGAACGGCGCGAACATCAGCAACGACTGCAACAGCAGCTGGCGGGCGAAGCCGGCGTACAGGCCGGGCCGGCGCAGGTCGATCACCTGCCAGCGGGTGCCTTCGACCGGCAGGCTCGCCATCAGGCGGCGCTGCTCGTCGGCGGTGAGATGGTAGTCGTCGCGCGTCAGCCGGTTGCGGGCGCCGCGGGCGGTGATTTCGATGAGCGGCGGGTTGGCGGGCAGCACCAGGTACAGCTCGTGCTCGGGCAGCTGGACGTTCTGCAGGATGCCGGCCAGCAGGCCGGCGCGAAAGCTCACGAACAGGATCCGTGGCCGTTCGCCGGTATCGAGCCGGGCGAGAATGTCGAAATGATAGACCCGCGGTCCCGGATGGATGCGGGGCCGGTTGCTGCGGATGCGGGCGTATTCGCGAATGTCCTCTCGGCACAAGCCACCGATCTGCTCGCCGAAGTCCTCCACGTACAGCTCGCCATCGGGATCGGCGAGGGTAAAGGCGAAATAATCGGGAAAGTATTCGCGCAGCTTTTCGCTCACCGCCTGATGACGGGCCGGCGAGTCGGGATCCCGGATCAGGGCCAGCAGGCGGTCGCGCTGTTCCCGGGCGAACAGCTGGACCAGGCGCTTGCGGCCGGCGATGCTGCGGGAGACTTCGTCCGCCAGCCCGGAGACGGTCTGGCGGGCCACGGTGCGATGATGACGCTCGAAGTCCTCGAAGCGGGACCAGGCCATCCATACAAGCAACACGGCGAAGAAGACCAGGGTGCCGAGCAGGAACAGGGGATAGCTGCGCACGGCGGTCGAGCCCGGTTCAGATCTGCAGTTGCATGGCGCGTTCGCGCGCCCGGCGGAAGGCCTCCTCGTCGAGAACCCCCTGGGCAGCGAGACGACGCAGTTCCTGCAGTTCGATGCTGCGCATCTGGCGCTTGTCGAAGGCGATTACCTGGCTGGCGGCCAGAACCCGGGTCTTGAGTTCGTCACGAAAGTGGCGGAATTCCGTCTTGCTGGGCTTGTTCTTGAGCAGGCTGATCAGGGGGCATCCGCCGTAGCGGCTGCGAAACTCGAGCACGTTGGGCGAGCGGTACAGGAACATGAGCAGGGAACCCAGGGTGAGCAGGGTGAAGATGACAATGAAGGGCAGCAGTCGGGCCAGGGTCTGGCCGTCCGGATGACGCCAGAGCCAGAAACCGTAGATCAGCGTGGTCAGCCCGAAATAGACGAGGGCCAGCAGCCAGGGCCAGGAAATCTGGCGGTGAAAAACCGGCCAGGGTTCGAGCAGGCTCATGTTGATGTGATAGGTGGTGTCGCCGAAGACGTTGTGAATGTCCACCTTCACGAACTTGTCGTTGTAGATCTCGAAGCGGCGGATTTCCCCCTTGAAGCGGGATTCCTGCAGCAGCACCCGGTTGACGTGTTTGCCGGTCACGATGGCCGTGTCTGTCCCAGTTCGCCAGTACGGTGAGTGGGTGCATCATACCCCGTCCGGCCGGACGCGGCACGACCGCCCGTCCGGCAACCGCGGCGGCATGTCGCCGTCGAGGGGGAACTTCGCGCCACTGCCCCGGTCTGCCCTGAAGCAGCCCCATTCCTTACGGAGTCATCACCATGCTGATCCGCCGCAAATCCGATCTCACCGAAGCCGATGTCACCGATCCGGCCTGGTATGCGCGGCGTCGGGAATTCCTGCAGGGCACCGCGGCCCTGCTGCTCGCGGCCGGCGGGCTGCGTCCGGCGCAGGCCGGCCACGGGGGCCGTGCCCTCCAGTACCGTCCCCGGCCCGATCTGGCGGCGAAGGATGCGCTCACCGACTTCAGCGACGTTACCACCTACAACAACTTCTACGAATTCGGTACCGACAAGGCTTCCCCCGCCGAACTGGCCGGGCGCCTCACCACCGATCCCTGGTCGGTGACCATCGACGGCGAGGTGGCCCGACCCGGAACCTACGCACTGGAGGACATCCTCAAGCCCCATGGCCTCGAGGAGCGCATCTACCGCCTGCGCTGCGTGGAACGCTGGTCGATGGTGATTCCCTGGATTGGCTTTCCGCTGGCCGATCTAATCAGGCGCTTCGAGCCCACCTCGCGGGCCAAATACGTGGAATTCACCACCCTCTACCGCCCCGAGGAGATGCCGGGCCAGCGCCGCGCGGTACTCGACTGGCCCTACGTGGAGGGCCTGCGCATGGACGAGGCCATGCACCCGCTGACCCTGCTGGCGGTGGGGCTCTACGGCGAGGTGCTGCCCAACCAGAACGGCGCGCCGCTGCGGCTGGTGGTGCCCTGGAAGTACGGATTCAAGAGCATCAAGTCCATCGTGCGCATCCGCTTCACCGAGCAGATGCCCCAGACCACCTGGCACAAGGCCGCGCCCCACGAATACGGCTTCTATGCCAACGTGAATCCGGCCGTGGATCATCCCCGCTGGAGCCAGAAGCGGGAGCGGCGGATCGGCGAGTTCCGCAAGCGCAAGACCCTGCCTTTCAACGGCTATGCCGAGCAGGTGGCGCACCTCTATGCCGGCATGGATCTGCGCCGTTTCTTCTGAGGCCGGTGATGGGCTTGCGGCATATCGACGGCTTGCGGGTGGGGGTGTTCACGGCCGCGCTGTTGCCGGCCCTGTGGCTGGGTTATGCCTTCTTCACGGACCGGCTCGGTGCCAATCCCTTCGAGGCGCTGACCCGCAGCAGCGGTGAATGGACCCTGCGCTTCCTGCTGCTGACCCTGGCCATGAGCCCCCTGCGGGAGGCCTTTGGCTGGCGCTGGCCACTACGACTGCGGCGCATGTTCGGGCTGTATGCTTTCTTCTATGGCCTGCTGCATTTGACGACTTATCTGTGGTTCGACCAGTTCTTCGACTGGCCGGAGATCGGCCGGGACATCCTGAAACGGCCGTTCATCACCGCCGGCATGGGCGCCCTGCTGATCCTCGCGGCCCTGGCGGCGACCTCGAACCAGGCCATGATGCGCCGCCTGGGCCGGCGCTGGAAACCGCTGCACCGGCTGGTGTATCCGGCCGTGGTACTGGCGGTGCTGCACCACTTCTGGCTGGTGAAGGCGGATCTGCGCTGGCCGGCCATCTACGGGATCATCGCTGCCGGCCTGCTGGGCTGGCGGCTGTACCGTCGCTACCGGCGGCGTGGCTCGCCGGTGGTCGTGCGCGCCTGAGGAGTGCAAAACGCAATACTTGCGGCGGGGATGGCCACCCCGCGGACCCGGAGCGCTGCCCCCTGTGCCCGGTTTGTACTATCATGCCCGCCTCGAAACCCGACCGGACTGCAGGCCGCACCGGGCCGTTCCGAACAACAACAGGTGAGGAGGAGTGAATGTCTATCAGCCGCCGTGAATTCATCCAGATCATGGGCATGGCCGCCGCCGCTGGCATGCTGCCCGGTTGCGACACCAAGACCAGTGGCCCTGGCGGGGTCACCACCACCGCCAAGGCCGATCGAAAGGATGCCTACGCGATCCCGAAGTTCGGCAACGTGACCCTGATGCACATGACCGACTGCCACGCCCAGCTCCTGCCCATCTACTTCCGCGAGCCGAGCGTCAACCTCGGTATCGGCGAGGCCCGGGGCAGGCCACCCCACATCGTGGGCGAGGCCTTCCTCAAGTACTACGGCATCCAGCCCAACACCCCCGAAGCCTATGCCTTCACCTATCTGAACTTCGTCGAGGCGGCCAAGACCTATGGCAAGGTCGGCGGTTTCGCCCACCTGCGCACCCTGGTCAAGCGCCTGCGCAACGAGCACGGCCCGGATCGCACCCTGCTGATGGACGGCGGTGATACCTGGCAGGGCTCCGGTACCGCCTACTGGACCCGCGGCAAGGACATGGTCGGCGCCTGCAACCTGCTGGGCGTGGACGTGATGACCGGTCACTGGGAGTTCACCTACAAGGACGCCGAGGTCATCGACAACATCAAGGACTTCAAGGGCGACTTCGTGGCCCAGAACATCTTCGTCAACGACGATGCGGCCTTCGACTACAAGTTTGCCGACTTCCCCGGCTTCGACGAGGATAGCCAGCGCGCCTTCAAGCCCTACGTGATCAAGAACGTCGGTGGCGCCCGCATCGCCGTCATCGGCCAGGCCTTCCCCTATACGCCCATCGCCAACCCGCGGCGCTTCATTCCCGACTGGACCTTCGGCATCCGCGACAGCGAGATGCAGCAGGTGGTGGACGACGTGCGCGCCAACGAGAAGCCCGATGCCGTGGTGGTCATCTCCCACAACGGCATGGACGTGGATCTGAAGATGGCCAGCCGGGTCAGCGGCATCGACGTGATTTTCGGCGGCCACACCCACGATGGCGTGCCGCGCCCGGTGGAAGTGAAGAACGCCGGCGGTGTGACCCTGGTGACCAACGCCGGCTCCAACGGCAAGTTCCTGGGCGTGATGCAGCTCGACATCCGCAACGGCAAGGTACAGGGCTACGACTACAAGCTGCTGCCGGTCTTCTCCAACCTGCTGGACCCGGATGCCGAGATGGCCTCCTATATCGAGCAGGTACGCAAGCCCTATGTGGACAGGCTGCGCGAGGAACTGGCGGTGGCCGACACGCTGCTGTACCGTCGCGGCAACTTCAACGGCACTTTCGACCAGATCATCTGCGACGCCCTGCGCGAAGTGGGCGGCGCCCAGATCTCCCTGTCGCCCGGCTTCCGCTGGGGTACCACGGTGCTGCCGGGCCAGGCCATCACCATGGAGAACGTGCTGGACCAGACCTGCATCACCTATCCCGAGACCTACGTGCGGGAGATGTCCGGCGCCGACATCAAGCTGATCCTCGAGGACGTGGCCGACAACCTGTTCAACAAGGATCCCTACTACCAGCAGGGCGGCGACATGGTGCGCGTGGGCGGTCTCGACTACACCATCGACCCGGCCAAGGACATGGGCAGCCGCATCACCGAGCTGCGTCTCGACGACGGCACGCCGCTGGAGGCCGACAAGACCTACACCGTGGCCGGCTGGGCCACCGTGGGCTCCAAGGCCCCGGGCAAGCCCATCTGGGAGATCGTGGCCGAATACCTGCGCGAGGAGAAGGTGGCCAAGGTCAAGAAGCTCAACACGCCGAAGATCATCGGCGTGGAGGGCAATCCCGGCATTGCCTGATCGTCGTCCCGGGGAGGAAGGAAAACGGGGGCTTCGGCTCCCGTTTTTCGTTATGAGCTGCGAATAACGCAGAGGGCGCAGAGGCGCAGAGGACGCGGAGAGATTTTTTATTGTTACAACCGTAGGGTGCGTTCGCGAAGCAACGCACCGCAGACGGGCAGCGGGTAGCTGGGGGCCGGTGGCTGGTAAAAACGGGGCACGCACGCTTTCCCGGCCACCCGCTACCCGCCACCGCAGATACAAGGGCGCGTTCGCGAAGCAACGCAGCAGTGCAGGGTTGGTGGCGAGAAACGAGCGAAGGCGTTCGCGCCCCGTTTGCCAGTCATCACCCCAGATGCCCTTCCACCAGTTGCGCCATCATCTCGATGTGATCCGGTCGGGCGTTGAGGGCGGGAATGTAATGGTATTCCTTGCCGCCGGCCTTGATGAAGACGTCCCGGTTCTCCATGGCGATCTCCTCCAGGGTTTCCAGGCAGTCGGCGGCGAAGCCGGGGGCGATCACGTCCACCGAGCGCACGCCCTCGGCGGCCAGGCGGCGCAGGGTCTCGTCGGTATAGGGCTGCAGCCATTCCTCGGGGCCGAAGCGGGACTGGTAGGTGAGCTGCCATTCGTCGGCTTCAAGGCCAAGGCGCCCGGCCACCGCGGCGGCGGTCTGTTCGCATTCGCCCGGATAGGGATCGCCGGCCTCGGCGTAGCGCCGGGGCAGGCCGTGGAAGGAGAACAGCAGCCGCTCGCCCCGGGGGCGCGCCGACCAGGCCTCGCGGATGCTGGCGGCCAGGGCGTCGAGATAGGCAGGCTGCGCATGGTAGCGATTGATCAGGTGCAGCTCCGGCACCACCCGCCAGGTCCGGAGTTCGGCATTCACGGCATCGAAGGTGGAGCCGGTGGTGGTGGCCGAATATTGCGGGTACAGCGGCAGGACGACGATGCGCCGGACCCCCTTGCGGCGCAGATCCTGCAGGCCGGCCGCGATGGAAGGGTGGCCGTAACGCATGCCAAGGGCCACGGGAATGTCGTCGCCGAGCCGCGCCTGCAGCCGCCGGGCCTGTTCCCGGCCGATGGCCAGCAGGGGAGAACCCGCGTCGGTCCAGATTTTCCGGTAGGCGCGGGCCGCGCGGCGGGGGCGGACGCGCAGGATGATGCCGTGCAGGATCGGGCGCCACAGCCAGCGGGGACGTTCCACGATGCGCGGATCGGCGAGAAATTCGGCCAGATAGCGGCGCACGTCCGCCGGTTCGGGCGAATCGGGCGTGCCCAGATTGGTGAGCAGAACGCCGGCGGCACGGTGTTTGTCGGTCGGATGGGCGGAATAACGGGACATGGGGCGTCATTATGGACGAGGCCCCGTCGGTGGACAATGTGACTGGCGTCACGGCCGGCGCCGGAAAAATGCCGTCTGATCCATGCGTGAGGTCGGCAGCCGGTTTCCGCGCACGGAACTTCCGCGGCTGGCGTGTCGACAAATGCGAAACCGTATCTTCAGGTCTTGATGACGCCCAGACAACAAACAGGGAGAGCACCATGAAAACCACGACGATTCTGATCACCGCGGGCCTGCTGGCCTTCGGCCCGCTGGCCCAGGCCGCCCCGCCGGAAGGGGGCATGATGGAACGCGGCGAGATGATGCAGGAACGGGAAGGCATGCAGGAAGAGCGTGCCGAAATGATGCAGGAACGCACCGAGTCCATGCATGAGCGCGCCGAAACGATGGAAGAGCGGGGCGAGATGATGCAGGAGCGTGCCCGCACCGATGAGCGCACGCAGGAACAGCAGCACATGCCGCAGCAGGAGATGGCCGAGGGCGAGGCCCATGGCATGGGCATGTCCCGCGGCGAAGTGGCCCGGGCGGCCTTTGCCACCGCCATCGAGGATCGCGAGCCGGTGGACAAGGTGGAGAAACTGCCCGCCGATCACCAGAAGGTCTATTTCTTTACCGAGCTGCGGGACATGGCCGGCCAGACCGTGACCCATCGCTGGGAGCACGACGGCAAGGTCCAGGCCGAGGTGAAATTCAACGTGAAGGGGCCACGCTGGCGCGTCTGGTCGAGCAAGAACCTGCCCACCGACGCCACCGGTGAATGGAAGGTCTCCGTGGTCAACGGCAACGGCGAGGTGATCGCCGAGGACGTGGTCAACATCACGCCGCCGGAAGCCGCCGATCTGGATACCACCGGCACCGCCACCAACCCCGCACCCTGAACCCCCGTCACCGGGAGCGCCGGCCGGCGCTCCCGGCTCCTTTCCTCCTTGACCCGGATCAACCGCCCGTCGCGCCGGGGATGACTTTTCCCGTCAAGCTGCTAACGTTAGATCGCCCCCAACGGGTGTTCACGGCTCTCCATCCCGGATGACCGGGAAGCCGATGTTTCGCACCAATACCAGCGAAGGGAGATGGCCATGTCATCCATCATCGAACCGGTGGTCGGACAGTGGTACCAGGACGCCGAACAGCGGCGTTTCGAAGTGGTCGCCCTCGACGACGACAGCATCGAGATCCAGTATTTCGACGGCGACGTGGCCGAACTGGACAGCGAAACCTGGAACCTGCTCGCCGTCACCCCGGTGGCCGAACCCGGCGACGCCACCGGCCCCTTCGACGAACTGGACATGAGCGAACTGGGTTTCGAAACCGATCCGATCCCGGGCGACGACGACTGGGAACGGTTGCTGGATGAGTAGGCAGGAACTAGGGACTAGGAACTAGGAACTGGAAAAAGCCTTGTAGGAGCGGCGCCCTCGCCGCGATGCGGTGGTGGTTGGGGACGGATGGCTGGTAACTGGGAATAATGGGTCGAACACTGTCATTATCCGCTACCCGTCCCCAGCAAACAGCCACCGTTCAATCGCGGCTATGCGCCGCTCCTACACAAATTCAGTGGCGAGGGACGAGGGGCGAGTAGCGAGGAAAAGCGTTTGGGTATTGGATTCGGTATGGTTCATGGACTTTTGATCTTCCTTGGCTTCGTACGGTGCACCGCGGCAGGGGCACTTCTCCTTCAAAGCCGATACACAAGGCTTTTTCCAGTTCCTAGTTCCTAGTCCCTAGTTCCTGACTTCAATGTTCCAGCTTCTTGTACTTGATCCGGTGCGGCTGCACCGCTTCCTCGCCGAGGCGGCGTTTCTTGTCTTCCTCGTAGTCGGCGAAGTTGCCTTCGAACCAGACCACCTGGCTGTCGCCCTCGAAGGCGAGGATGTGGGTGGCGATGCGGTCCAGGAACCAGCGGTCGTGGGAGATGACGATGGCGCAGCCGGGGAAGGCCAGCAGGGCTTCTTCCAGGGCGCGCAGGGTTTCCACGTCCAGATCGTTGGTGGGCTCGTCGAGCAGCAGCACGTTGCCGCCGGAACGCAGCAGCTTGGCCAGGTGCACCCGGTTGCGCTCGCCGCCGGAGAGATCGCCCACGTACTTCTGCTGATCGGACCCCTTGAAGTTGAACTTGCCCACGTAGGAGCGTGACGGGATCTCGGTGTTGCCCACCACGATGATGTCCTGGCCGTCGGAAATCTCCTCCCACACGGTCTTCTTCGGATCCAGGCTGTCGCGGCTCTGGTCCACGTAGGCCAGTTGCACGGTGGGGCCGATGCGCAGTTCGCCGTCGTCCGGCTGCTCCTGGCCCACGATCATGCGGAACAGGGTGGTCTTGCCGGCGCCGTTGGGACCGATCACGCCGACGATGCCGCCACGGGGCAGGTTGAAGTTCATGTCCTCCATCAGCAGGCGATCGCCGAAGCCCTTGCGCACGTGGCTGGCCTCGATCACCAGATCGCCGAGGCGCGGGCCCGGCGGGATGAACAGTTCCTGGGTCTCGTTGCGCTTCTGGTTTGACTGGCTGGCCAGTTCCTCGTAGCGGGCCAGGCGGGCCTTGCTCTTGGCGTGGCGGCCCCTGGGATTGCTGCGCACCCATTCCAGTTCGGCCTTCATGGCCTTGATGCGGGCGTTCTCGGCCTTCTCTTCCATCGCCAGGCGCTGTTCCTTCTGCTCCAGCCAGGAGGAGTAGTTGCCCTCCCAGGGAATGCCATGGCCGCGATCCAGTTCCAGGATCCAGCCGGCCACGTTGTCGAGGAAATAGCGATCGTGGGTCACGGCCACCACGGTGCCGGGATAGTCGTGCAGGAAGCGCTCCAGCCAGGCCACCGATTCGGCGTCCAGGTGGTTGGTGGGCTCGTCCAGCAGCAGCATGTCCGGCCCCGAGAGCAGCAGCTTGCACAGGGCCACGCGTCGGCGCTCGCCCCCGGAGAGTTTGGTCACGTCGGCGTCCCAGGGCGGCAGGCGCAGGGCGTCGGCGGCGATCTCCAGCTTGCGGTCCAGGTTGTGGCCGTCGGTGGCCTGCAGGAGGTTTTCCAGCTTCGCCTGTTCCGCGGCCAGGGCGTCGAAATCGGCGTCGGGCTCGGCATAGGCGGCATAGATTTCCTCCAGCCGGGCCTGGGCTTCCTTGATGTGGGCCAGGGCGTCTTCCACGTTGCCGCGCACGTCCTTGGTGGGATCCAGCTCCGGCTCCTGGGGCAGATAGCCGATCTTGATGCCGGGCTGGGGCCGCGCCTCGCCGTCGAATTCGGTGTCCACCCCGGCCATGATGCGCAGCAGGGTGGACTTGCCGGCGCCGTTGAGGCCGAGCACGCCGATCTTGGCGCCGGGGAAGAAGGAAAGGGAGATGTTCTCGAGTATGGTGCGCTTGGGCGGGACGACCTTGCTCACCTGGTTCATCGTGTAGATGTACTGCGCCATGGGATGTCTTTTACGGGTGGAAACGGGGCAGGCATTGTACCGGATCGGGGCTCCCGCAGACAGGGTCGGTCTTGCCAGGTGCCTGATTCGGCCCGGTTTTTTCTCCTTCGGGATCGGCGGGTTAAAGAACCGCGCCAAGAGGACGATAGGACTACCAACGACGACGGAACATTTTGCGAACCCGCCACCCCGAGAGGGCGAAATGACACGCCGATTCCAGCCGAGCATCCTGCGCAACATCCTCATCTCGTTTCTCGCCTTCGGCATCCTGGTGGGAGCCGTCTTTCCGCTCTATGCCCGTTTCTTCGTGGAATGGAAACCCGGGATGTACGGCTGGTTCGTGGCCGGTTGCCTGATTGCGGGCGCCATGATCGGCGCCGTCAACTACCTGCTGGTGCGCTGGCTGCTGGTGAGGAAACTGCACCAGATTGCCGTGGTCACGCGGTCCATCGGCGAAGGGGACATCACCCGGCATTGCGACCTCCGCAGTCACGACGTGATCGGGGAGATCATCGACAGCTTCAACCGCATGGCCGAGACCCTGCGCCGCATCATCGGCCAGTTGCGAAATGAATCGGATGCCCTGCAGGCGGCTTCCACGAGTATGGTCTCGGCCACCGAGAGAGCCGTGAACCTGAGCGGCGAACAGCAGCAGCAGGTGGATCAGGTGGCCACCGCCATGAACGAGCTGTCCGCCTCGGCCGAGGAGGTGGCCCGGCATGCCGCCGAGACGGCCCGCGCCACCCACGAGGCCGACGAACAGGGCAACACTGCCAAGGTGGTGGTGGTCGAGGCCATGGGCGCGGTGGATGTGCTGGCCGACATGGTCCAGGGCGCGGCCGAAGTCATCGGCCGCCTGGAGCAGGAGAGCGAGAACATCGGCAAGGTGCTGGCGGTGATCAACGACATCGCCGAGCAGACCAACCTGCTGGCCCTGAACGCGGCCATCGAGGCGGCCCGGGCCGGCGAGCAGGGCCGAGGATTCGCGGTGGTGGCCGACGAGGTGCGGACCCTGGCCAACCGCACCCAGAAGTCCACCGAGGAGATCAGCGCCATGATCGAGCGCCTGCAGGGCGGTTCCCGCGAGGCGGTCTCGGCTATGGAGGCGGGTCGCGAGCAGGCCACCAACGGCGTGGCGCTGACCGAGCAGGCCGCCGAGGCGCTGGCCATCATTGCTGGCGCCATCACCACCATCAGCGAGATGAGCGAACAGATCGCCCAGGCCT
>JALVBM010000111.1 GCA_027010665.1 Chromatiales bacterium | reverse complement strand
GCATCAACCTGGCGGCTTCCTTCGCGGCCACGAAACGCCGCGTGCTGCTGGTGGACATGGATCCCCAGGGCAATGCCACCATGGGCAGCGGCCTGGACAAGAACGACCTGGCCCTGACCACCTGCGAGCTGCTGCTGGGCGAGGCCAGTCTGGAAGAGGTCCGCCAGACTTCCGAAGAGGCCGGCTTCGACGTGCTGCCGGCCAACGGCGAGCTGACCGCCGCCGAGGTGGCGCTGATGGAGATGCCCGACCGCCAGGCGCGCCTGCGCCAGGTGCTGGCGCCGGTGCGTGAGGAATACGACTACATCCTGATCGACTGCCCGCCCTCCCTGAACATGCTCACCGTCAACGCCCTGGTGGCGGCCCAGTCGGTGATGATCCCCATGCAGTGCGAGTACTATGCCCTCGAGGGCCTCTCGGCGCTGCTCAACACCGTGGAGCGGATCCGCAGCACGGTGAACCCGGAGCTGCAGGTGGAGGGCGTGCTGCGCACCATGTTCGATCCGCGCAACAACCTGGCCAACGACGTCTCCGGCCAGCTCATCGTGCACTTCCCCGACAAGGTCTATCGCACCGTGATCCCGCGCAACGTGCGCCTGGCCGAGGCGCCCAGTCACGGCATGCCGGTGATCCGCTACGATCGCAAGTCCCGCGGGGCGCTCGCCTACCTGGCCCTGGCCGGCGAGATCCTGCGCAAGGACGAGGAATTCATCAATCTGGCAGGCGCCTCCGCCTGATCCCTGGAGTCACGCATTCATGGCAAGCAAGAAACGGGGTCTGGGCCGCGGCCTGGATCAGTTGCTCGGCATTCCCACAGAGAAGGGCGGCGAGGAGGCGACCGGCTCCGCCGCCGAGGGCGAGCTGCGCAATCTGCCGGTTGAAGCGATCCGCAAGGGCCGCTACCAGCCGCGCCACGACATCGCCGAGGAAGCCCTGCAGGAACTGGCCGACTCGATCCGCGCCCAGGGGGTGGTGCAGCCGGTGGTGGTGCGGCCCCTGCCCGAGGCCAAGGGGCAATACGAGCTGATCGCCGGCGAGCGGCGCTGGCGGGCCGCCCAGCTCGCCGGCCTGCACGCGATCCCGGCGGTGGTGCGCGAGGTGCCCGATCAGGCCGCCATGGCCATGGGCCTGATCGAGAACAT
>JALVBM010000110.1 GCA_027010665.1 Chromatiales bacterium | reverse complement strand
TGGGCAGGGGATGCAGTTCGCCGGCGGCGTCGCGGTCGTACTGCATGAACACCAGGTTCCAGATCTCGATGTAGCGATCGCCGTCTTCCTCGGGGGTGCCGGGCGGGCCGCCGGGCACCTCGGGACCGTGGTCGTAGAAGATCTCGGTGCAGGGGCCGCAGGGGCCGGTGTCGCCCATGGACCAGAAGTTGTCGCTCTCGTAGCGTTTGCCGCCGGGCTTGTCGCCGATGCGGGTGAAACGCTTGGGGTCCACCCGGATTTCGTTGAGCCAGATGTCGGCGGCCTCGTCGTCTTCCTCGTAGACCGTCACCCACAGTTTTTCGGGGGGGATGCCCAGTTCCTCCACCAGGAAGTCCCAGGCGAACTGGATGGCCTCGCGCTTGAAGTAGTCACCGAAGCTGAAGTTGCCGAGCATCTCAAAGAAGGTATGGTGGCGGGCGGTGTAGCCCACGTTCTCGAGATCGTTGTGCTTGCCGCCGGCACGCACGCAGCGCTGCACGGAAGCAGCGCGCTTGTAGGGCCGGGTTTCCTTGCCCAGGAATACGTCCTTGAACTGGACCATGCCGGCATTGGTGAACAGCAGGGTCGGATCGTTGGCCGGCACCAGCGGGCTGGAGGGCACGATGGTATGCCCCCGCTGGCGGAAGAAGTCGAGAAAACCCTGTCTCAGTTCGGCACTGCTCTTCATGAAATCGCGTTTCGTGTCGTGGTTCAGTCGTCGTGCCGCAGCACGCGGCGTGTCTGTTCGGCGGTAAAGCCGCGGTACTGCAGGAACCGGCTCTGCCGGGCCAGCTCGCGGTGATCCGTGGGCCGCTCGGCGCCGAACTTGCGGCGACGCACGGCCTCGGCCCGTTCCAGCCAGGCCGGATCGCGCGCGTCCAGCCAGGCATCGATGGCCTCGTCGCTCACGCCCCGCTGGCGCAGCTCGGCGCGGATCCGCACCGGTCCCTGGCCGCGCTCGATGCGCCCGTGCACGAAGGCCTCGACGAAGCGATCGTCGCTCAGCAGACCTTCACGGGAGAGCGCCTCGAGGGCCGGGTCGATCGCATCCGCATCGAAGCCCTTCGCCAGCAGCTTGTCGCGCAGTTCGCGGGTGGCATGCTCGCGACGGGCCAGCAGGTCCATCGCGGCCTCCCGCACCGATCGGGCCATGGGCGGGCCTCGTCAGGCTTCGACTTCCACCTCGGCGGGTGCGGCCTCGGCGCCCTCTTCGGCGCGGGTCTTCGGCAGCAGGCGCTCGCGGATCTGGCGCTCGATGTCCTCGGCGATTTCCGGGTGCTCCTTGAGGAACTTGCGCACGTTGTCCTTGCCCTGGCCGATGCGATCGCCGTTGTAGCTGTACCAGGCGCCGGACTTGTCGACGATGCCTTCCTTCACGCCCAGATCGATGATCTCGCCCTCGCGGGAGATGCCCTCGCCATAGAGCAGATCGAACTCCACCTGCTTGAAGGGCGGCGCCACCTTGTTCTTGACCACCTTCACCCGGGTCTCGTTGCCCACCACTTCGTCACCACGCTTGATGGCGCCGATGCGGCGGATGTCGAGGCGCACGGAGGAGTAGAACTTGAGGGCGTTGCCGCCGGTGGTGGTCTCGGGGTTGCCGAACATCACGCCGATCTTCATGCGGATCTGGTTGATGAAGATCACCATGGTGTTGGAGCGCTTGATGTTGCCGGTGAGCTTGCGCAGGGCCTGGGACATGAGCCGGGCCTGCAGGCCCACGTGGGAGTCGCCCATGTCGCCCTCGATCTCGGCCTTGGGCGTCAGGGCCGCCACCGAGTCCACCACCACGATGTCCACGGCGCCGGAGCGCACCAGCATGTCGGTGATCTCCAGGGCCTGCTCGCCGGTGTCGGGCTGGGAGACCAGCAGTTCGTCCACGTTCACGCCCAGCTTCTCGGCATAGATCGGATCCAGGGCGTGCTCCGCGTCCACGAAGGCGGCGGTGCCGCCGGCCTTCTGCGCCTCGGCGATGACCTGCAGGGTCAGGGTGGTCTTGCCCGAGGATTCCGGACCGTAGATTTCCACCACCCGGCCGCGGGGCAGGCCGCCGATGCCCAGGGCGATGTCCAGCCCCAGGGAGCCGGTGGAAATCGCGTCCACCTCGCGTACCGCGCTGGTGTCACCCATGCGCATCACGGAACCCTTGCCGAACTGCTTCTCGATCTGGCTCAAGGCGGCGCTGAGCGCCTTTTTCTTCGCATCATCCATCCTGTCTAACCCCTCGGTATTGTCTTTGGCGCGGCCCGCCCTCCGTGGGCCCGCGCCGGATCTCCACGGCGGCCATTATTCCACATTCGGCCCCGCTTTTGTTAGCCGTCGGGCGCCTGCAGGGGCCAGCGTTCGACCACCGTATAGACCGCACCTTCCGGCCGGGTATCGGAGGCCACCAGCACGAACTCGCGCACCGGCCAGACGACCGGATCGATGGCCGTGCGGGACAGCCGCACATGGCGCGGGGCCTTGCGCAGCAGGGTCAGATGGGGGGCGAAGGGGCGGCTCTCCGGCGGCAGATCACAGTCCCGGCAGATCCGCTCGAGCGTCCCGGCCAGATCGAGCAGTTCCGGCGGCGGGTGAGAGACGCCGGCCCAGACCACCCGCGCACGGGGAAAGACGCCGAGATGATCGATTTCGAGCGTGAAGGGCGGGATGCGGATGGCGGCGGCGGCCGACGTCAAACAGTCTGCCGTCTGCGTGTCGACACTGCCGATGAAACGCAGGGTCAGGTGCAGGCGATCGGCAGCCGTGCGCCGGCCGTCGATGCCGTCCAGCGCCTTGCGCTGCAGATCGTGCAATCGCTGCACCACCGCCTCGGGTGGCCACAGGGCAAAGAACAGGCGCTGGCGCGGGGTCTCCGGCTCAGACGTCGAAGCCATCGAGCAGGCCCTGCAGGGCGGCGGCCACCGCCTGGCGCCGCACCGCCTCGCGATCGCCCGAGAAGACCCGGTGCGCCGAGCGCAGACGCACGTTGCCGCCATCGTCGTGGGCCCAGGCGAACCAGACCAGCCCCACCGGCTTTTCCGGGGTGCCGCCGGTGGGCCCGGCGATGCCGGAGATGGCCAGGCTGCGCGCGGCGTGGCTGTGATCCAGCGCGCCGGCGGCCATGGCCCGCACCACGGGCTCGCTAACAGCGCCATGGCTGGCCAACAGCGCCTCGGGCACGCCCAGCAGCTCCAGCTTGGCGGCATTGGTATAGGTGACGAAGCCCCGATCGAACCAGCCGGAGCTGCCCGGAATGTCCGTGACCACCTTGGCCACCCAGCCGCCGGTGCAGGATTCGGCCGCCGCGAGCATCTCGCCATGGGCCTGCAGCCGCTCCCCGGCCTGGCGGGCCAGGGTTTGCAGGGCGTGATCGTCGGGGATGGTACTGCGGCTCATGGTCTCCTCAGACTTTTTTCGGTGATTGCCCTGGCCGCCCGGCCGTTGCAGAATGGCGCTCCGCCTGCGGGAATGTCCGGAAAGGGAAACGCCACCAATGACGAGCATCGTCCCCGTTGCACAGCCGCGTCAGCTGCCCTCGCCCGCGCAGCAACCGGCCCCGCGCCGTTTCCCGGAAGTGCGCCCGGCCACGACTACCCGGCCGCGTTCGCCGGACACCGCCGTTGCACCCCGGCCATTCGATGACGCGCCCCGCTTCCGAGGCATTCCGGCCGCCACCGCCGGCACCACCTGGAGCGGACAAAGGGCCCTTGGCCGCTACCGCGAAATCGCGGCCCTGCCGGATGCGGAACAGGGCGAGTGGCTCGGCCGCCTCGACGCGCGGGTGTGAATCACTCGTCCAGCATCTCCTGAATCACCGCGCCGATCTCGAATCCGTCGCCGCGCCGCGGTTTGGCCACCCGCACCACCCGCACGCGGGCATGCAGGGGCGGCGTGATGTCGTTCTCCGGCTTGACCAGCACTTCCAGACGGGATTCCACCGGCAGCTCGCGCTGGGCGATGAACATCATGCCGCGACCGCTGAGGTTGCGCACCTTGCCCAGCTCCTTCTCCTCGCTGCCCTCGGCCCGGAAGACGATCGGGCAATCCACCTCGACCCGGATGTAATCCCGTTTTTCGTCGTACTCTCGCGGCATGTTTCTCCCCCGCCGTGCCGTTCCCTGCGGCACGGTTTCCTTATATAGATATGATTGAGCTGCCTGCAACTGTAGGGGATGGCGACATGACGATGCAAGGGCCGCAGTCGGCATCGTCGCACACGCCCCGGTCAATCCGTTAAACTCCCCCACCATGGCGGCCCGACCCGACATGTCCGGACACACCCCCATGATGCAGCAGTACCTGCGCATCAAGGCCGAGTATCCGGACATCCTGCTGTTCTATCGCATGGGCGACTTCTACGAACTGTTCTACGAGGACGCCGCCGAGGCCGCCCGCCTGCTGGACATCACCCTCACCACCCGCGGCAAGTCGGCCGGCGCGCCCATCCCCATGGCCGGGGTGCCCTATCACGCCGTGGACAGTTACCTGGCGAAGCTGATCCGTCAGGGCCGCTCGGTGGCCATCTGCGAGCAGATCGGCGATCCGGCCACCAGCAAGGGCCCGGTGGAACGCCAGGTGGTGCGCATCGTCACTCCCGGCACCGCCACCGACGATGCCCTGCTCGAGGCCCGGCGCGAGAACCTGCTGGCCGCGGTGGCGCATCACGGCCGGCAACACGGCCTCGCGGTGCTGGACGTGGGCAGCGGGCGCTTCACCCTGCAGCAGCTCGACTCGGAAGCGGCCGTGGCCGCCGAGCTGGATCGCCTGCGCCCGGCCGAACTGGTCCACCCCGACGACAACGTCCCGCCGCGCAGCGAGGCCTGCCTGACTCCGCGCCCCGCCTGGCACTTCGATCCGGCCCACGCCACCCGCCTGCTGTGCGAGCAGTTCGGCGTGGACAACCTGGCCGGCTTCGGCTGCGAGGATCTGCCCGCCGCCATCGCCGCCGCCGGTGCCCTGCTCGGCTACGTGCAGGAGACCCAGCGCAGCGTGCTGCCCCACCTGCACGGCCTGGCGGTGGAATGGCCCGACGAGATGCTGCACCTGGATCCGGCCACCCGCCGCAATCTGGAACTGGAGCGCAGCCTGGCCGGCCACGAGCACAACACCCTGCTGGCCCTGCTCGACCAGGCCGCCACGCCCATGGGCAGCCGCCTGCTGCAGCGCTGGCTGCGTCGGCCGCTGCGGGTGCGCCCCGTGCTGGAGGCACGGCTGGATGCCATTGAAGCGCTGCGCCGACACGGCCTGGCCGACGAGTTACA
>JALVBM010000109.1 GCA_027010665.1 Chromatiales bacterium | reverse complement strand
GTTGGCGTAGCGGGTAATGATGGCGCCGGCGCTGCGGGCAGCACGCACGGCGATGTTGAGCATCGGATGCACGGGATTCCTCGGGGTTCCGGTTGAGACAAAGAGCGGACGCGGCAGACTCGCCAGCGGTCGAAGCGGACGCTATTCTAGCAGGCCCGGCGGGGGCCGTCAGGCCCGCGCTTCGTTTCCGCCCTCATCGCAGCCACGAACATGAGCGAAACTTCCAATCTGTCCACCCTGAGCCGAATCCGCGTCGTCCTGGTCCAGACCAGTCACCCGGGCAATATCGGCGCCACCGCCCGGGCCATGAAGAACATGGGCCTTGATCGGCTGGTGCTGGTACAGCCCAAATCCTTTCCCCATGCCGAGGCCACGGCGCGAGCCTCCGGGGCCGACGATCTGCTGGCCCGGGCGCAGGTGGTGGACAGCCTGGCGGCGGCGGTGGCCGACTGCCAGCTGGTGGTCGGCGCCAGCGCCCGCAGCCGGACGATTCCCTGGCCGGTGATGGAACCGCGTGTCTGCGCCGCGCGCATGCTGGCCGAGGCGGGGCAGGGGGCCGAGGTGGCGCTGGTGATGGGGCGGGAGAATTCGGGCCTCAGCAACGAGGAGCTGGAACGCTGCCATGTGCACGTGCACATTCCGGCCAACCCGGAATACGCCTCACTGAACCTGGCGGCGGCTGTTCAGGTCTTGACCTACGAGCTGCGCATGAGCGCCCTGGCTGCCGCCGGACAACTGCCGGAGGGCGAAATCCTGGAACGGGATCAGCCCCTGGCCACCAGCGCCGAGCTGGAAAGCCTGTACGACCATTTCGCCTGCGCCCTGGCCACGCTCGACTTCTATGATCCCGACAATCCCCGCCAGCTCATGCGCCGACTGCGGCGATTGTTCAACCGCGCCCGCCTGGATCGCATGGAGGTCAATATCCTGCGCGGTATCCTGTCGGCGGCGGAGAAGGCCGCCAAGGGAAAGGCACGCGGTTGAATCGGATCACGGACATCGCCATGTAGGGAACATGGTGCTCGATTTGTCCGGCCAGGTTATGTGTACGGGCGACGTTATCGTTCATGAAAAGTGTTCGCAACCCGGGGCCGGTTGACACCCAACCGTGACCCGTCTCTAATGACCGCCTTTTTCCGGCGTACCGAATCTCATGTTCCAGCGCATTCGAGAAGACATCAGCTGTGTATTCGACCGCGATCCGGCGGCCCGCAACAGTTTCGAGATCCTCACGACCTATCCGGGGGTGCACGCGGTGCTGTTCCACCGCCTCAGCCACTGGCTGTGGACCCATGGTCTCAAGTGGCTGGCCCGCCTCACTTCGCATCTTGCCCGCTGGCTGACCGGCATCGAGATCCATCCCGGTGCCCGCATCGGTCGCCGTTTCTTCATTGATCACGGCATGGGTGTGGTCATCGGCGAGACGGCCGAGATCGGTGACGATTGCACTCTCTATCATGGCGTCACCCTGGGCGGGACCACGTGGCAGAAGGGCAAGCGCCATCCCACCCTGGGCGACAACGTGGTAGTGGGCGCCGGGGCAAAGGTGCTCGGCCCCATCCAGGTAGGGGAGGGGGCTCGCATCGGCTCCAATGCCGTGGTGGTGAAGGATGTGCCCAAGGGAGCCACCGTGGTGGGCATTCCGGGCCGGATCGTCGCTCGTCCCCAGGCCGACGAGGCCCACGAACGCCGCAAGGCCTTTGCCAGGAAGATCGGTTTCGACGCCTACGGCACCACCCAGGACATGCCCGATCCGGTCGCCAATGCCATCAACTGCATGCTCGACCACATCCACGCCATGGATCAGCAGATGGAAAACATGTGCAAGTCCCTGAAAAAACTGGGGATGGAGCTGGATGTGGTGGATTTGCCCGATCTCGGCGTCTGCGACATCGCCAACACCCAGACCTGCGATGCCGGGATCGCGGACAAGCCGGAAAAACCACAGGAAAATCAGGACAAGGAAGGGTAGAAAGCGGGATCTTTTGGGCGCGGGTTCGACCGGCAAAATACTTGACTATTTTGCTTGGTCTTGTTATGGTTCCGTCCCGAACACCGAAAGATTACTCAAATTGACAGGGTATTGCAATGAGACTGACAACCAAAGGTCGCTACGCGGTTACCGCCATGCTCGATCTGGCGCTGCACTATGACGACGGCCCCATCACGCTGTCCGACATTTCCCAGCGCCAGGGGATTTCCCTTTCCTATCTGGAGCAGCTCTTCTCCAAGCTGCGCAAGCAGGGCCTGGTGGACAGCACCCGTGGTCCCGGTGGTGGCTACCGACTGAGCCGCGACGCCAGCCAGATCGCCGTGGCCGACGTCATCACCGCGGTCGACGAGAAGGTGGAGACCACCCGCTGCGGCGGCCTCTCCAACTGTCAGGACGACCAGCAATGCCTGACCCACGAGCTGTGGACCGAGCTCAGCCATCAGATCCACGAGTTCCTGATGGGCATCAGCCTCGGCGCCCTGGTCGAGCGCAAGGGCGTGCAGGAAGTGGCCGCCCGCCAGGAAAAGGTCACCATGCAGTACGAGCCCCCCAAGGCGGAGAGCGCCTGAGCCCGTTGGCGTCCCAGGAGAACAGCAGGACATGAAGAAACCCATCTATTTCGACTATTCCGCCACCACCCCGGTCGATCCCCGGGTGGCCGAGAAGATGTGCCAGTGCCTGACCCTGGACGGCAACTTCGGCAACCCCGCCTCCCGCTCCCACGAGTACGGCTGGAAGGCCGAGGAAGCGGTGGAAGAAGCCCGCAAGCAGGTGGCCGATCTGGTCAACGCCGATCCCAAGGAAATCGTCTTCACCTCCGGCGCCACCGAATCGGACAACCTGGCCATCAAGGGCGCCGCCCACTTCTACCAGAAGAAGAAGGGCAAGCACATCGTCACCTGCAAGACCGAACACAAGGCGGTGCTGGATACCTGTCGCCAGCTCGAACGCGAGGGTTTCGAGGTCACCTACCTGGATCCGGAGCCCAACGGGCTCATCGATCTGGACAAGCTCAAGGCCGCCATCCGTGACGACACGGTGCTGGTGTCCATCATGCACGTGAACAACGAGATCGGCGTGATCCAGGATATCGCCGCCATTGGCGAGATCACCCGCGAGCGCAAGGTGCTGTTCCATGTGGACGCCGCCCAGAGCGCCGGCAAGGTGCCCATCGATTTGCAGCAGATGAAAGTGGATCTGATGTCCTTCTCGGCCCACAAGATCTACGGCCCCAAGGGCATCGGCGCCCTCTACGTGCGGCGCAAGCCCCGCGTGCGCCTGGAAGCCCAGATGCACGGCGGCGGCCACGAGCGCGGCATGCGCTCCGGCACCCTGGCCACCCACCAGATCGTGGGCATGGGCGAAGCCTTCCGCATTGCGAAAGAGGAAATGGCCGCCGACAACGAGCGCATCCGCATGCTGCGGGATCGCCTGCTCAAGGGCCTCGAGGACATCGAGGAGATCTACATCAACGGCGATCTGGAACAGCGCGTGCCCCACAACCTGAACATCAGCTTCAACTTCGTGGAAGGCGAGTCGCTGATGATGGCGCTCAAGGATCTGGCCGTCTCCTCCGGCTCGGCCTGCACCTCCGCCAGCCTGGAGCCGTCCTACGTGCTGCGCGCCCTGGGGCGCAACGACGAGCTGGCCCACAGCTCCATCCGCTTCAGCCTCGGCCGCTTCACCACCGAGGAGGAAGTGGACTACGCCATCGACGCCATCAAGCGCAACATCGACAAGCTGCGTGAGCTCTCGCCCCTGTGGGAGATGTACAAGGAAGGCATCGATCTGGATTCCATCGAGTGGACGGCCCACTGAGCCGCCCCGACACCCTATCGAACGAGGTAACCCATCATGGCATACAGCGACAAGGTCATCGATCACTACGAAAACCCCCGCAACGTCGGCAGCCTTGACAAGGACGATGCCAGCGTCGGCACCGGCATGGTGGGCGCGCCCGCCTGCGGTGACGTCATGCGCCTGCAGATCAAGGTCAACGAACAGGGCGTCATCGAAGACGCCAAGTTCAAGACCTACGGTTGCGGTTCGGCCATTGCCTCCAGCTCGCTGCTGACCGAATGGGTCAAGGGCAAGTCTCTCGACGAGGCGGCGTCCATCAAGAACACCGACATCGCCGAGGAACTGGAACTGCCGCCGGTGAAGATCCACTGTTCGGTGTTGGCCGAAGACGCCATCAAGGCCGCCATCGAGGACTACAAGAAGAAGCAGGGCGACAGCGACGACGTCGCCCAAAGCGCCTGAGGCCGCCCATGGGCATTACGCTGACCGACACGGCGGCCGAGCGGGTCAAGGCCTTCCTCGAGAACCGGGGCAAGGGCGTCGGCCTGCGCCTCGGGGTCAAGACCACTGGCTGTTCCGGCATGGCCTATGTGCTGGAATTCGCCGACGAGGTGGCCGACGAGGACCAGGTGTTCGAATCCCACGGCGTGAAGATCATCGTCGATCCCAAGAGCCTGCTGTACCTCGACGGCACCGAGCTGGACTACGGCAAGGAAGGCCTCAACGAAGGCTTTCGCTTCAACAACCCCAACGTCAAGGACACCTGCGGCTGCGGCGAAAGCTTCACCGTCTGACCCCGCCGTATGGAATCGGGCCGCAATCACTTCGAGCTGTTCGGGCTGCCGGTCGCCTTCGAGGTGGACACGGCCAGGCTCGCCGAGACCTATCGCGAGCTGCAGCGGGCACTGCACCCCGATCGCTTTGCCAATGCCTCCGATCGGGAACGCCGGCTGTCGGTACAGCAGGCGGCCCAGGTCAACGAGGCCTACCAGATCCTGCGCTCGCCCCTGCGCCGGGCCCGCTATCTGCTCGAGCTGCGCGGCGTCGAGTTCGACGACGAGAAGCAGACCCATCTGGATCCCGAATTCCTCATGACCCAGATGGAACTGCGCGAGGCCCTCGCCGCGGTGCGCAACGAGGCCGATCCGTTCACGGCCCTGAACCGCATCCTGGCCGATCTGGACAGCGAACGGCAACGGCTCGAAGCGGAACTGGCCGGACAGATTGAGGCCGGGGACGACGAGGCCGCCCGGCAACTCGTGCAGAAACTCCAGTTCTTCGAACGCCTGCAACAGGAAGCCGAGGAAATCGAGGAAAGCCTGCTGGACTGAACACCCCGGCTGCCCAAACGAAACATGAATACGGCGGGTAGCCAGGCCATTCCCGGCTACCCGCCACCAGCCACCCGCTACCCGGACGAAACATGGCACTGCTACAAATCAGCGAACCCGGC
>JALVBM010000108.1 GCA_027010665.1 Chromatiales bacterium | reverse complement strand
GCCGCGCAACGGCAGGAGCAGGCCCGCAGGGAAGCGGCCGCGCGCAAGGCCGAACAGGAACGCCGCCAGCGCCAGGCCGCCGTCGCGGGCTCATCATCCACCGCCGCCAGGACCACATCGCCCCCCGAAACCAGGACCACGGCCGGTAACGATCAGAAGGCGGGGGGCAAAACCAAGAAATTCTCCAGCGATCCGTGCAAGACACGCGCCGCGCGATTCCTCTCTTCCTGCAAGAAGAAATGATCCGAAGCTTCATCGAACCCAAGGTCAAACCCATGAAACGTTTCATCGCCTGTACCCTGCTGATCCTGTCGCTGCCGCTGGCCAGCCTGCCCGCCCTGGCGGACAGCACCGACCAGGAGCAGTTCAAACTGGATCTGATCATGGCCAAGCGTGGCGACTTCGATGCCCAGTTCTCGGTGGGCGCCGCCTATGAATACGGCCGCGGGGTGAAGAAGGATCTCAAGCAAGCCTTTTACTGGTACAAGAAAGCCGCCAGCAATGGCCACCATCGCGCCCAGTTCAAGGTGGGCGAGTTCTATGAGCGGGGAATCGGCGGCGTGAGGAAGGATCTGCGCAACGCCAAAATCTGGTATCGGCTGGCCACCATGGGCAATGTCAAGGAGGCCCGCATTCGCCTGCAGCGACTGGAGAAGAGCGGTGGCAAACCGGCATCGACCACCCGCGCCACGCCGCCACCCGCGCGTCCGAAGCCGAAGGCCAAAGCGGACAAACCGCCACGGGTCGCACAGGCACCCCGGCCACCGGCCACGACCTCGGCTCCCAGGCAGCGCAAGCTGGTCACTCCCCGCCCACAGTCCAGACCCAAATCAAAACCAAAGCCCAAGGCACCCCGCTACAGCCTAGAGGAACTGGCCAGACTGCTGAAGACCAGCCAGTGGCAGGGCGTCGAAACGGCGAACACGGTTCTGCCCATGGCTGGCGCGCGTTGTCTTTCCTCGGGCAAGACCAAGATCATCTGCTTCTCGCCCGAGCAGCGACGCACCGTGGGCAGCTACGACGCAGTCTTCACCACCAAGGCCACTCTGAGCGATCTGCAGACGGATGGCCGCTTCAGGGTGCAGTACCTGTTCAACGTGAGCAAACTGCAACCGGCCGCCGATCCGGGCCCGGCGATGGATCCCT
>JALVBM010000107.1 GCA_027010665.1 Chromatiales bacterium | reverse complement strand
CTGTCCGACATCATGCGCATCGAGCATCTCGAGCGGCTCGATGGCTATGCCCTGAACGACAATGTCTATGTGGTGGAGGTGAAATACGATCTCGTCTTTACCCGCAGCTTCCGGGATCTGGAACGGGAGGCCGGGGCCGCTTCGGAGGATGCGCCGCTGTCGGCCTTTCTCGACACCATGTCCCTCATTGCACTGCAGATGCAATACGGCAACTTCAAGGCCGGCGACCGGGTGACGAAGGAAGAATCCCTCCGCTTCGTGCGCGCCGAGAAGGGTTGGCGGATCCTCGCAGACGAACAGTGACGGCCGGCACAGGCCGGTTTCATTCCCCGTCCTGAACCCGCAGGGCCCGGCTCCGGGAAACCGGGCCATCGGGCCGTGTCAGAAAATCAGTCGTTTGACGGTGTCGGGTGTGTCCTCCAGGAAGCGGAGGGAGTCCGGATCACCGTAGGTGAAACGGACGATCGCATTGCCGGTGGCAGTTTCCAGCGTACCGATGAATTCCGTGTCACTGCCCAGGTAGAAGTTCGCCAGGGTCCAGGCACCGCTCGCCAGGGCGATGATCGTGGGCGTGCCGGTATCGGGCAGGGCGTAGGCGCGCAGATCGCCGAGCGTGGGGTTGGCCGGGTCGGTCAGGTAGTCCATGGCGCCGACGGCGAGATAGGGGAAGTAAAGCCCGGTGGCAAGATCCATGCGGGTCGGCCAGGTGACGCCCAGGCAGCGGGCGTTCGCCAGCAGGGTGCTGCTGCCGCTGGCATCCACGCGGATGACGTTGCCAACCTGCGTGGCCGGATCGATTTGCTGCACCACGTGCACCTCGCCGGACCAGGCGCAGGAAGCCAGGATGTTGCCGTTGGCGGGGTACAGGATCGACACGCTGCCATCGGCCGTGTCGATGCTGCGCAGATCGGTAGTGCCGCCGGTGTCGTTCATGCCCAGCGCATACAGCCTGCCGTTGTAATAATGCAGGATGTTCGTCGGTCCGGCGCTGCTGGCGAGCAGTGACGGCGTGCCCGGGTTGGTCAGATCGAGGCGGTAGAGGGCCGGACCGATGAAATAATAGAGGTTGCCAGCCCCGTCCGTGATGCGGTCGCCGATGGCGTCGTTGATGTCCAGTGTCTGGAACGGCCCCAGAAGGCGGTCCGAGAC
>JALVBM010000106.1 GCA_027010665.1 Chromatiales bacterium | reverse complement strand
GGATTTTCCGGGAAGCGGGTGATGTGGGTCAGGGGGCGGCTGAGGAAGTGGCCCTGGGCGAAGTCCACGCCGTAGCGGCGCAGGAGCTTGAGGGTGGCGGCGTTCTCGACGAATTCGGCGATGGTCTGCTTGCCGAGGGCGTGGGCGATCTCGTTCATGGACTGGACCATGGCCTGGTCCACCCGGGCCTCGGCCATGCCGCGCACGAAGGAGCCGTCGATCTTCAGCTTGTCCACCGGCAGGTGCTTGAGATAGGCGAAGGAGGAGAAGCCGGTGCCGAAGTCGTCGAGGGCGAACTGGCAGCCCATGTCCTTGAGGCGGTGGATGAAGGCGGTGGCGGCGGCGAGGTTGGAGATGGCGGCCGATTCGGTGATCTCGAAGGTCAGGGCCGAAGGTTCGAGGCCGGTCTCCACCAGGATGCCGTGAATCAGCGGCAGCAGGCCCTCGTCCTCGAAGGCGCGGCCGGAGAGGTTGATGGCGAAGCGCACGCTGCTGTCCTCGGTACGCAGCTCGCTGAGCGTGTGCATGGCGTGACGCACGGTCCAGCGATCCACCTGATGGATGAGGCCGAAGCGTTCCGCCGCCGGCATGAAGCCGCCGGGGAGGATGACGTCGCCATCGTCCAGGGTCATGCGCAGCAGCACCTCGTAGTCGTGGATCTGGCCGCTGTCGATGGCGATGATGGGCTGGTAGGCCAGCTTGAAGCGGTCCTGCTCGAAGGCGTCGCGCACCCGCGCCGCCCAGCCCATGTCCTCGGCCATGCCGTCCTTGCGGCGGTCGGCCGGATCGAACAGGTGCAGGCGGTTGCGGCCCTGGGACTTGGCGATGTTGCAGGCCAGATCGGCCCGCGCCAGGGCTTCGTCGGCATTGATGGTCTCGTCGTCAACCAGGTTGATGCCGATGCTCGCGGTGACGTTGAAGCTGCGGCCCTCGTCGAGGAAGCGGTAGTTCTCGAACAGCTGGCGGATGTACTCGGCCACGCGCACGGCCCCGTGCTCGTCCACGTCGAACAGCAGCAGGGTGAACTCGTCGCCGCCGAAGCGGGCCAGCAGATCGCCCTCGCGCAGGTGCTGGCGCAGCAGATCCGCGCACTCGATCAGCAGGCGATCCCCGGCGGCATGACCCTGGGTGTCGTTCACGTACTTGAACTG
>JALVBM010000105.1 GCA_027010665.1 Chromatiales bacterium | reverse complement strand
ATCGACGTGGCGCAGGATCAGTGCCGCGAGTCCGGCTACGGGTGCGGGAAGACCGCCCATGCCGCGGCGCAGGCCGGCGGCCAGTTCGCGGCGGTAGTCGGCATTGGCCAGCAGGCGCCGATCGGCCGCCGCGACCAGCGTGGCCAGTCGGCGCTTCTGTTCGATGTTGGCGAGGAAGCGCAGTTGCAACTGCGGTTCCAGCCGGGCGTTGCGCAACTGCACCAGTTCCTCGCGGGGCACCAGGCGGGAAAGGAAGGGTCGGCGGCAGGTATGGCGACGTTCGATGGCATGGAACAGGGCCGGATCGCGCACCTGGTTGATGCGGGCACCCTCGACGAACTGGACGTGGGCAAAGGTTTCGTCCGCCGTTTCGCTGTCACCGAAGCCGACCTGGAAGCCAAGGCCGAAATATTCGGCCGCCGTCAGCAGGTTTTCGAGAGCGCAGCCGAGGCTGAGATAGAGTTCCCGTTTCTCCGGATCGGTGACCGGCTGCCAGCGCTCCAGATCGGGAAGCACCGTGACCACGTGTTTCTCCTGCGCGAACTGCCAGGGCTGGCTGTTGAGCAGCGAGGGGGCAAGCCGGGCCCAGGGCAGCAGGAAGGCCAGCTTGTCGGCATAGGAACCCTGTTCCGGAAAGGCTTCCGGATCGGGTACGGGCGTCGCCTGCATGCGATGCGGGGTCAGAGAAAGGCGGAAGAGTCGGAACTGCCTGGCAGCTCGAATTCCATGGAGGAAAGGTTCATGTCCATGGACAGATCGAGGAATTCCTCGCCCAGTTCCTGATGCAGTTTCTCGACGGTCTTGCGCAACTCACGCAGGGTGCGGCTGAGCTGGTAGGCGGTCTGGAATTCCTCCGCCGGAATGTCGCGCTTCAGGCGCAGCGCCGCGTGATAGGACTCGCGGAGCAGGTTGCGCAGATCGTGGATGGCATCGAGATGACTGTCGATGGCTGGGGGCGGGCTATCGTCGTCGTGTTTCATGGGTCGCCTTGTCGGGTCCTTGGGAGTCACGGGGTTTTCCCTACGTTCCTGAAGTGTAGGCCAAGACGACGGAGATCGGAAATATTTATTAGGTCCTACGACCGGACGGGAGAATGTGTTGGCAATCAGTTGCTTGGATTGCCAGGGCCGGCCTGGCGGCCGGCCGGCAAGGGGGTCAGGAGCGCGTGGCGCTGGCCAGTTCGGCCGAGGTCTTCATGCCGAGCTTGCGCATCAGGATGCTGGGCGGGCAGAAGCCGGTAAAGGCGCTCTGGATCATGTTGGCGCCGACGAACAGCGTGAACCAGTGCCAGTTGGGGCTGTGGAACATGGCCAGCAGGGTCGAGACGATGATCATGCTGCCGGCAAGGATGAACATGGCTTTGTCGATGGTCATTTCAGGGTTTCCTCCCGTGATGTTGTCAGGGTGATCCGGCATCTCCAGCCGGTGCGCGCAGTATTGCGGCAGGCGGCTGAAAAGTCGGTAACCTGAATCACACAAATATTAGATTTCTCTAATATACGGGTTTTTGCCGAAATTGCAATACCCGATGATATTCCTGGGTCTTTTGCGCGCCGGATAGACGGCCGGCAGGCGGCGGGATCCGCAACCGGCGTGACTAAAGATCCGACCCGGGCTGACGCTATGCTTCCTGTATGACAAAGGAAGCGCTGACCGTGTCCCGCAAGCTCCGCACCGAAGAAATCATCCTCGTCTCGGCGGCCACCATTACCTCGGAACTGTCCGAGGTGCACCGGATTGCGCGCGAGATGTCGCTGGGCGTGATGAATGCCAAGGCCATCTCCCATCGGGCCGGTGATGCGGCCCGCGGTTTCCAGCCGATCACCGACTTCATCGACGAAATGGCCCGCGAGGTGACCCAGCTGGTGAAGCGGATTGGCACCGAGGCGCTCACCCTGTCGCGGCTGGCAGTGGCGCGCAGCCATGTGGAGGACACGCGCAGCCGCTACCGGCAGGTGCGCGAGGCGACCGCCCATCTGGCCAACGCGGCCTCGCTGGCGCCGGTGGCCGAACGCCTGCAGACGGAGAGCGATGCCTACCGCAAGCGCTTTCAGCAGAGTCTGCGCACCCTCGGCAGCCTGCTGGACGACATTCGCCGCAGTACCCGTGGCGCGCAGGTGATCTCCTCGACCTCGCGGGTCGAGGCCTCGCGGGCCACCGGTTTCACCGATACCCTTGAGGTGGTCGCCGACAACCTGGAGAAGGCCACCGACAAGATCCGTTCCCGGGTCAACGACTGCCAGAACCGGCTCAACGACATCCGCTATGTCCTGGCCAGCGAGGAAGGCGCATGAAAACCGAAATACTCCATGACGAAGGCTATCGCTGGGTGATGTTCGGACGGGATCCGGACAAGCCCGAATCGATCATCGACACCAACCAGTACATGGTCAGCGGCAGCCAGCGCACGGTGCTGCTGGACCCGGGCGGCATCGAGGTGTTCGCGGCCATGCTGACCTCGGTGCTGGAGTTCGTGCGCGTGGACCAGATCACCGATCTTTTTGCCTCCCATCAGGATCCGGACATCATCTCCTCGCTGGGTCTGTGGGAGCAGGCCCTGCCCCATGCCCGCCTGCACACGCCCTGGCTGTGGGAAGGCTTCCTGCGCCACTTCGGCTCGCGCAACATCGAGTTCTGCGCCATCGACGACGAGGGTGGTGAGCTGGACCTGGGCGAGGTGACGTTGCAGTTCATCCCCGCCCACTATCTTCACGCTTCCGGCAACTTCCACGTCTATGACCCGAAAGCGAAGATCCTCATGAGCGGCGACGTGGGCGCGGCCCTGGAGCCGCCCGGCGCACCCCTGTACGTCGACGACTTCGATGCCCATACCGAGAAGATGAAGCTGTTCCACCAGCGCTGGATGCCCTCCAACACGGCCAAGCAGAACTGGGTGGATCGCGTGCGCAAGCTGGACATCGCGATCATGGCCCCCCAGCACGGTCGCCTGTTCCGGGGCGACGACGTGCAGCGCTTCCTCGACTGGTTCGAGAAACTGCCGGTCGG
>JALVBM010000104.1 GCA_027010665.1 Chromatiales bacterium | reverse complement strand
ACCTCGAACTATCTCGGCGGCGGGATCAAGAACCGGGTATGGGGCGACATGGATCGCGGCTGGCATACGGACGTGGGCGCGGTGGCCTTCTTCATGACCCGCAAGGATCGCAACGAGGGCAAGCCGTTCTTCGGCGCCCTGCCCTTCCTGTCGGTGGGCACGCCGAACGTGGCGCTCAACATGACCTTCATACCGAAGGTCACGCCCAAGACCTCGCAGCTCGTCTATTTCCAGGTGATGTTGCGTTTCACCCGTTTCTGAAGCCGGGATCCACAAAGAAGAAGGGCGGTGATGTCACCGCCCTTCGTTTGTCTCATGCCAGCTCAAACTTCTTGAGCTTCTTCGGCACCGGCAGGTTCTTCAGGCGCACGTATTTGGGCAGGCCGTCCTTGTAGGGCGGGTAGTCCTCGCCCTTGATCAGGGGCATCAGGTACTCGCGGCACTTGCTGGTGATGCCGTAGCCGTCGCGGGTGATGAAGCTCTTGGGCATCATCTTCTCCACGTTGGCCACCTTCGACAGGGGGGCCATGCCCACCTTCCACTTGAAGGGCTTGTTGGAGATGCGCTCCACCGTGGGCATGATGGAATTGTGTCCCTTGAGGGCGAACTGCACGGCCGCCTTGCCCATGGCGTAGGCCATGTCCACGTCGGTCTTGGAGGCGATGTGGCGGGCGGCGCGCTGCAGGTAGTCGGCCACGGCCCAGTGGTTCTTCAGGCCCAGTTCCCGCTGTACCATGCCGGCGATCACGGTGGCGGCGCCGCCGAGCTGGGCATGGCCGAAGGCGTCCTTGAGGCCGGTGTCGGCCAGGAAGCGGCCGTCGGGCCAGCGCACGCCCTCGGAGACCACCACGGTGCAGTAGCCGTGTTTGTTTACCATGTCCTCGACCTTGGCGAGGAACTTCTTCTCGTCGAACTCCACTTCCGGGAACAGGATGACGATGGGGATCGGCGTGTCCTCGGTGGAGGCCAGGCCACCGGCGGCGGCGATCCAGCCGGCATGGCGGCCCATCACCTCGACGATGAAGACCTTGGTGGAAGTCTTGGCCATGGAGGCCACGTCGAAGCTGGCCTCGCGGGTGGAGACGGCGATGTACTTGGCCACCGAGCCGAAGCCGGGGCAGTTGTCGGTGATGGGCAGGTCGTTGTCCACGGTCTTGGGCACGTGGATGGCCTGGATGGGATAGCCCATCTTCTTGGACAGTTGCGAGACCTTGTAGCAGGTGTCGGCGGAGTCGCCGCCGCCGTTGTAGAAGAAGTAGCCGATGTTGTGGGCCTCGAAGACCTCGATCAGGCGCTCGTACTCGCGCAGGTTCTCTTCCAGGCTCTTGAGCTTGTAGCGGCAGGAGCCGAAGGCGCCGGCCGGGGTGTGGCGCAGGGCACGGATGGCGGCGGCCGATTCCTTGCTGGTGTCGATGAGATCCTCGGTCAGGGCACCGATGATGCCGTTGCGGCCGGCATAGACCTTGCCGATCTTGTCCTTGTGCTTGCGGGCGGTCTCGATGACGCCACAGGCGCTGGCGTTGATCACGGCGGTCACGCCGCCGGACTGGGCGTAGAACGCGTTCTTGGGCTTGGCTTTGGCGGTTTTCTTCTTCGCGGCCATGGATGGGCTCCCCTTTCGGTTGCTGTCGTCAATACGAACGCGCCTGCGCGAGGCAGGCACGAAGAGTCGGTTGCGGTTTCGTTATCCGCGGGTAGTGGTGCGTTTCAACGCGCGCGGCGCGTGGCCGGTTCGGGTTGGTGCTGTCACACATGCGTGAAAATCCGGATGCGTCGTTTCGCGAGGGCGCTAGCATACACCAGGAACAGGTCAGGGACGAGGGGCTGGGAACTAGGTGCTAGGAACAGCGAGTGGCGTGGCTTCGATGAGTGAAGGAACGGTTTTGTAGTGCATTCCCCCTGATGGGTTTATGCTTCGACAAACGGGTTTTATCAACCTGTTCCATGAGAGTGCAGGCATTCCAGATTTTCCTAGTTCCTCGTTCCTGGTTCCTCGTCCCTGGCCCGCATGGCGCGCCGCAGGCGCGCCATGCGGGCCTCGAGTCGGGCAAGATCGTCGCGCAGGCGATCCACGTCGGCGACGAATTCGGCCACGTCCTCGCGGGTGGCCAGGGCGCGGGCCTCGTATTCCAGGTATTCGGCCGTGTTGCGGCCCAGGGTTTCGA
>JALVBM010000103.1 GCA_027010665.1 Chromatiales bacterium | reverse complement strand
TAGTACCTCGTCCCTCGCCACTAATTAGAAGGAGGCCAACATGGATTTCGTCAACATCATCGCCATCGTGCGAACCGAAGTGCTGGAGAAGGTGGAAACCCGTCTGCGGGAAGTCGCTGCCCCCGGTGTTACCGTGAGCCCCATCCGGGGTTACGGCGAATACGCCGACCTCTACAAGGAAGACTGGATGGTCGATCAGATGCGGGTGGAAGTCTTCGCCGAGGCCGGGCGGGCCGAGGAACTGGCCGAAGCCATCATGGATGCCGCGCATACGGGCGTCGAAGGCGACGGTATCGTGGCGGTGGTGCCGGTCCAGCGCCTATACCATATCCGGACCCGCCAGCAGTGCACCGGCCGTCCCTGTTGAGGCGCGGGCGTTGCCGCCTTGAAATATCTGCGCGCCAACCCGATATGTACAAGCGGCGGTTGCTTGACGTCGATCAATGTTTGTCGGGAAAGAACCGCATAGACTTTGCCGCAACTACTTGTGTACCGGATGGTCATGAACGGAACCCGGGTCAACAAGCCGCTGATTCACCTGCTGCTGATCGTTCTGCAGATCACCATGCTGCAATGGAGCATGCAGGTGAATGCTGCCGTGCCGGGCAATACTGAAACGCACATGGCCGCCTGCGATGCGTCTCATGCGAACGCGGAGGATGGCGTGTCTGCCCTGCGCAGTGGGGACAGGCATGACTGCTGTAACGGCCACATGAGCCTCGACTGCCAGTACCATTGTGCCGCTGGTGCCTTCGCCTTCGTCGGTCAGGCCGACGGAACCCCGGTGCCGTCGCCGGATTCGACCTTTCCTGTTTCCTTCACCACCGTCCCCGATTCGGTGTCTGCACGGACCCTGTTCCGTCCTCCCCGTCGTCTTCTCGCTGTCTGAGTCCTGATTCCCCGTTTGGGGAGCAAGCCATACTTTCCATCGCGATTGCCGAATGGCGAAAGCCGTGGTGATCCCGTACAGACATCGAGAGGATACAACCATGAAATTCCGACGTTCCCTGCTGGCCGGCGCCATCGGACTGGCCGTACTTGCGCCCGCCAGCGCCGAGACCGAACTGGACAAGCTGAAGGCCGAGGTCGAGGCCCTCAAGAAGGAGGTGGCCTCGGCCGCCGAATGGAAGACCCCGCGCACACTGGTGCACATGGCCGGTTATGCCGACATCGGTTTCACCGATACCGAATCGGAGCCCGGCACCTTCAAGATGGGACGTTTCTCGCCCATCTTCCACTACCAGATCGACGAGCTGGTGATGCTCGAAGCGGAAATGGAGTTCTCCGTGAACGAGCTGGGCGAGACGGAAGCCGCCCTGGAGTACCTGACCATCGACTGGTTCATGAACGACCATGCTGCTCTGATCGCCGGCAAGTTCCTGAGCCCGCTCGGCCAGTTCCGGCAGAACATGCACCCTTCGTGGATCAACAAGATGGCCTCGGCGCCGGTGGGATTCGGTCACGATCAGGCCGCGCCCAACGCCGAGGTCGGCTTACAGATCCGGGGCGGTTTCGGTCTTGGCGGAATCAGCGCCAACTATGCCGTGTTCATGGGCAACGGTCCTACCGCCGAGGGTGACGCCGGGGAGTTCGAGATGATCGAAAGCCCGGGGCTCAACGGCAATGGTGACGGCACCTACGTGGGTGGCGGACGCCTTGGCCTGCTGTTCCCGGACCAGAAGCTGGAAATCGGCTTCTCGGCTGCAACCGGTGATATCGATATTCGCACAAATACGGACCCCCTTACCTACGAGGGCGCCAAGCGTGATTATTCGGTCCTCGGAGCGGATCTGGCCTGGCGGCCGGGCAACTTCGACGTGCGCGCCGAATACATCCAGCAGAGCATTGGCGAGCAGGCCGCCAGTGCGGTGCCCGACAAGGCTGACTGGACGGCCTGGTACGGCCAGGTGGCCTATCGCTTCCTGCCGAGCAAGTGGGAAGTGGTGGCCCGGTATAGCAACTACGATACTCCCGGCGAGGAAGGTGATCGCGTGCAGATCGCCGGCGGCGTGAACTACGTGTTCGAGAGCAATTTCGTGGCCAAGCTCGACTACGAGAGCAACGACAACCCCAACGACGGCTTCGATGCCGACAACCGGGTTCTCGCCCAACTGGCCTACGGCTTCTGAGGAGGAAATCATCATGAAAACTGCAACCAGCAATCGTGTACTGGCCCTGGCGCTGGCCGCCGGACTGGGCCTTTCGGTCACGGCACAGGCCGCCGAGCAGGGCGATGCGAAGGAAGGCGATTTCCTCCGCGGCGCCAAGGCCTGGGCCGACAACTGCACCCGTTGTCACAATGTGCGGGATCCGAAGGAACTGCGTGACGACCAGTGGAAGACCACCGTCTTTCACATGCGGGTGCGTGGTGGCCTGACTGGCCAGCAGACCCGGGACATCATCAAGTTCCTGCAGGAGAGCAACTGAGGCATGACGGCCGGGGAACGTCTCCCCGGTCGTTTTCCCTGCGCTTAGCAGGGGATCCCAGAAAACGGTTGCAAGTGGACCGGACAACAAACTATGCTTGACCTGACGTGTCTGACACGACACGCGAATCGATGACAGGGACGTGGTCACGAGGAGGAATGCGATGCGGCAATTCCGAAGACTGGCACGATGGCTGGCACCCGGCTGGGTGCTGTTGTGGCTGGCCGCGTCGCTCAATCTCCTGAGTCTGTGCTGCGTGGACGAGGTCCAGGCCACCGGACATGCTGCCATGTCCGTGGCACACGGTCACGATGACGCCGGACATGCGCACGGGCATGCCGATTTCCCCTCGGAACAGCCCTGTACCGTGACCCTGACGGATCGGGATGTTCCGCTCGTACCCGGTGAGGGTACGCCTTCCAAGGCGGACGACGAGTCCGCTCCCCTTCTGCCCGCCGGCGAAGGCCGGCTCCAGCACAGGACGCCTCGTCCCCTGCGTCTGGCCCTGCACGGTCCACCGCCGGATCGCCGTCAGACCTACCTGCACACGCTGCGCCTGCGCATCTGAAAACCGGTTCTGTCGTCTCGTACCGGGGCCGGCCGATGCCGGGCTCATGTCGTTTCCGTGTTTTCAGAGGTAACGCAGCATGGCAGCAATCGCATCCGAGAATGTTTCAGGCAAGCGCGATCCGGCGGCCGGCAGAGGCCGGACCGTCGGCCACGGTTCGCCTGAGGTTCGTTTCGAAAACCTTGACCTGTGTCCCACGTACATGTTCGAAAATGATTCCCGGTTCATTCGGGAGGAGGTGTCAGCATGCTGACCGTCACCGCACTGGCGCGCGAATGTGGCACCACGCCGCACACGGTGCGCTACTACAGCCGTCTGGGACTGTTGCGCGAACAGCGCCATCCCGGGAACGAATACCGCCTGTTCGACGATGCCGAACAGGCGCGCCTGCGCTTCATCCTGCAGGCGCGGGAGCTGGGCTACAGTCTGAAGGAGATCCGCGCCATCCTCGAGGACGCCGATCGGGGCGAGTCGCCCTGTCCGCGTGTCCGGCAAATCCTGCAGGCGCACATCGAGACGAACCGCCGGCGCATCGACGAGTTGATGCGATTGCAGGCACGCATGGAATCCGCCCTGAAAGCCTGGGACAGCATGCCGGACGGGATTCCGGACGGGCATTCGGTCTGTCATCTGATCGAAACCTTCGAGCCGGACGATGGGCATCACAATTCAACTTCAGTCAACCCGAAAATACGGAGGGAAGCATGGATGTCATGATCGTGGCTACGCGCCAATGTGGACACTATCCGAGTCTGTCGAAAGAGCTGGAAGCGCTGGATATTCCCCACCGGATCGTGTTCGTGGAAGACGATCCGGAACTGGCGCAGAAGCTGAATATTCGGCATTCCCCCAATGTCGTCGTGGATGGCGAGGTCGTGTTTCGCGGCCAGCCGTCCGAGGCGGAATTGCGCGCACGGCTGAAGTCCCGGCCGTGAGCGCAGCAGCCACCGGGCCGGGTGCCCGGACAAACCCCAATGAAATCAAAACGAGGAGATACGCCATGAAGAAGAAAACACTGTACAGCCTGATCACCGCCGGACTGATGGCCACGGCAACCACCGCCCTGGCGGCCGGGATGGGTGGTGGCATGGGCCAGGGCGGTGGCATGAACAACCGCCAGATGAACATGCAAATGCAGGAGATGCAACACATGTCGCAGAAGGGTATGCAGGCCCGCGATCCCGGCCAGCGCATGAAAATGATGCAGGAGCACATGCGGCAGATGCAGAAGATGATGAAGAACATGCAGAACATGCCCATGGATCAGGGTGCGCAGGGCGGCAAGATGTCGCCCGAAATGATGCAGAAGCGTCAGGCCATGATGGAAGAGCGCATGAAAATGATGCAGAACATGATGCAGGAAATGATGAATCAGCAGGAAATGATGATGAAACAGCAGCAGGACATGATGAAGTAATAGAAGGCCGCTGACGCGATGCGTGGCGGGCGGTCTGCCGTCACGCATCAACGGATTTCCGGGCCGGGCAGCGCAACTGGCCGGCCTGCCGGGCGATGGCGACAAGAGCGTCCGCCAGCCCCGGAACACCCGACAAACGCTACCGCCGAAACACGGCAAGCAAGGAGCAGCATGACATGGCTACCGATCCCGTATGTGGCATGACCGTCGAACCGGAAAAGGCTGCCGCCAGGGAGGACTGGGGCGGCCGGACCTGGTACTTCTGTTCGAACAGTTGTCATCAGAAGTTCGTGGCCGCACCGGCGCGCTATGCCAAAACCGACGGGCTGCACGACCCCGTGTGCGGGATGCGCGTCACGCCGGATTCGCCCTATCACTCGGAACACGCCGGCCAGACCTGGTATTTCTGTTCCGAGAGCTGCCAGCAGCGTTTCGAGGCCGATCCGGCGGCCTGGCTCGACGATGACCGGAGCCATGCCCATGCAGAGGGCAGCGTGACCCATGCCGCTGAAACGGAAGCGGAGGACATGGCCTGTGCCGACGGCACCTGCGACATCGGCGCCACCATCTACACCTGTCCCATGCACCCGGAAGTGCGTCAGGCCGGACCGGGCACCTGCCCCAAGTGCGGCATGGCGCTGGAGCCGTTGTTCGAACCCATGGCCCAGACGAAGGTGGAATACACCTGTCCCATGCATCCGGAGATCGTTTCGGATCAGCCCGGCACCTGTCCCAAGTGCGGCATGGCGCTGGAACCGCGCACCGTCGCGGTGGAAGAGCGCAACGAGGAACTGGAGGACATGACCCGGCGTTTCCGGGTCAGCGCGGTGCTGGCCACGCCGGTTTTCATTCTGGCCATGAT
>JALVBM010000102.1 GCA_027010665.1 Chromatiales bacterium | reverse complement strand
CGGAACTGGCCGAGAGCCTTTGGAGCCTCAAGGAAGTGTTTCTGGTGGGCTTCTTCCTGCAGATCGGTCTGAGCAGCCAGCCGGACTGGACGGCGCTGGGCATCGCCGCCGGTCTCGCCCTGCTGTTGCCCGTGAAGATCGCCCTGTTCTTCGCCCTGCTCACCCGTTTCCGCCTGCGCGCCCGCAGCGCCCTGCTGGCCGGCCTGAGCCTGGGCACCTACAGCGAATTCGGCCTCATCGTCGGCCAGCTCGGCGTGCATCAGGATCTGCTGTCGCCCGAGTGGCTGGCCATCCTCGCCCTGGCCATGGCCCTGTCGTTCGTCCTCGCCGCCCCGCTCAACCGCCTGGCCCACCCGATCTACATGCACACCGAGGATCGGCTGCGTCGCCTGGAGAGCACCCGCCGCCATCCCGACGACGAGCCGGTGCATCTGGGCAACTCCCACCTGCTGATCATGGGCATGGGCCGGGTGGGCACCGCCGCCTATGACTTCCTGCGCGATCGCGAGCGCGTGGTGGGACTGGATTCGGATCCGGGCAAGGTCGAACAGCATCGCAAGGCCGGCCGCCGGGTTCTGTATGCCGACGCCGAGGATCCGGATCTGTGGCAGAACCTCGACATGCACGGCATCCGCAGCGTGCTCCTGTGCCTGCCCGACACCGAGGCCAACCGCATCGCCACCACCGAACTGCGCCGCAAGGGCTTCGACGGCATGATCAGCGCCCTGGTCCACTATCCCGAACAGGTGCCCCTGATCCGCGAGGCCGGCGCCGATCTGGTCTTCAACTACTTCGAGGAAGTGGGCGTGGGCTTCGCCGAACAGGTCTGGGAGGCCATGCATCCCGAGCCGGCCGTGGTCCCGCGGGAGCGCTGAGGAACGGCCGTGGCCCATCAGTCGGATGGCGCCGGTTTCGGCTGCCGGGCCAGCCACTGATCCAGCCGGTTGGCGAATGCCTGACGTTCCTTCTGCCCGAAGGCTGCCGGCCCGCCGGTCTGCACCCCCGAGGCGCGCAGGGTGTCCATGAAATCGCGCAGGTTGAGACGGGCACGGATGTTCTCGCGGGTATGCCATTCACCCCGCGGCCCGAGCGCGGCCGCGCCCTTCTCGATCACTTCCGCGGCCAGCGGAATGTCCTGCGTCACGACCAGATCAC
>JALVBM010000101.1 GCA_027010665.1 Chromatiales bacterium | reverse complement strand
TGAAATACCTGCTGGCCGAAGGCATGACCGAGCTGCAGGCCCTGCAGGAGGCGGGCAACGAAATCCTGGCCGCCCAGCTCGAGCAGGTGACCATTCCCAAGCGTTTCAGCTTTCCCATGCGCGAGATCTGGACCACCCAGGCGCGCCTGCCCAAGCGCCAGGGCAAGCGCGCCTGGCGGCTCATGGAGCAGCCCCGTTTCCGGGCGGCCTACGATTTTCTGCTGCTGCGTTGTCAGGTGGGCGAGCCCATGCATGAATTGTGCAACTGGTGGACCCTGTTCCAGGAGTCGGACGAGGCCGAGCGTCAGGCCATGGTCAAGGCGCTCGGGGGGAGCGAGGGCCGCAAGCGGCGCCGTCGCCGGCGGCGCAAGCCCCGTGCGAGCCGTGACAGCGACTGAGATGCGCGCACCGGTGGCCGCCTGCATCGGTCTTGGCAGCAACCTGGCCGATCCGGTCGCCCAGGTCAGACAAGCCTTCGCAGCCCTGGCGCGCCTGCTCGACACCCGCCTCATCGGCCGGTCCTCCCTTTGGCGCAGCACGCCGATGGGGCCGGCCGACCAGCCCGACTACGTCAACGCCGTGGCCATGCTCGAGACGGGGCTGGCCCCGCTCGATTTGCTCGACGCGCTGCAGGCCATCGAACAGGAACAGGGGCGGGTGCGCGACGGCACGCGCTGGGGCCCGCGCACCCTGGATCTGGATCTGCTGCTCTATGGCGAGACGACCATGAACGATGCCCGCCTGACCATTCCCCATCCGGGCCTGTGCGAGCGCGATTTCGTGCTCGTGCCGCTGCTGGAAGTGGCCGGCCCGGAATGGCCCGTTCCCGGACATGGCCGGCTCGGCGAGCTGCCCGTGCCGGCAGCCCACGGCCTGGAGCGCATCGATGCCTGAGACGCCCGGCTTCATCGTGGTGGAAGGGCCCATCGGGGTGGGCAAGACCACCCTTGCGCGGCGTCTGGCCGAGAGCTTCGGCTGCGACCTGCTGCTCGAGGGGGCCGACGAGAATCCCTTTCTCGAACGCTTCTACCAGGATCCGCGCAGCGCCGCCCTGCAGACCCAGTTGTTCTTTCTCTTCCAGCGGGCCGAGCAGTTGCGCAGCCTGCGCCAGGGCGACATGTTCCGGCCGGTGCGCGTGGCCGACTATCTGATGGAAAAGGA
>JALVBM010000100.1 GCA_027010665.1 Chromatiales bacterium | reverse complement strand
CCGGCGATGAACAGCCAGGCCAGCAGGGCCATGGAGAACGGCTTGACGCCCCAGTTGACGAACAGGGTCACAGCCACGCCCCGCCAGTGCTGATGCACACCCCTGAGCACCTTGAGATCGATCTTCAGCAGCATGGGGATGATCATCAGCCAGATGAGCACGGCCACCGGCAGGTTGATTTGCGCCACCTCCAGCCGCCCCACGGCCTGGAACAGGCCGGGAAAGACATGACCCAGGCCGATGCCGGCGAAGATGCACAGGAACACCCACAGGCTCAGATAGCGCTCGAAGAAGCCCATCCCGGCCCCGCTCTGGCGTTTGGCCGTGGTTTCGCACTGCGCCGTCATGCCGTTTCCGCCGTCTGCAGACGCAGCAACAGATCCGCGACCCGGCGCCGGATCTCGTCGCGGCTGGCGCGAAACACCGCCATGATTTCCTCCTCGCTGCCGGTCGCCCTGGCCGGATCATCCAGCGGCCAGTGTTCCTTGCGGGTGCCGGGCGGCAGGGCCGGGCAATGCTCGTCGGCGTGGCCGCAGACGGTGACCACCAAATCGGCCCATTGCAGCATGTCGTCGGTCAGCTTGGTGGATTCCTGGTCCGAGATGTCGACCCCGGCCTCGCGCATCACGGCAATGGCCCGCGGGTTCTTGCCATGGGCCTCGATGCCGGCGGACTTCACGTGCAGCCCGTCGCCGCCCAGGGCGCGCGCCCAGCCTTCGGCCATCTGGGAACGGCAGGAATTGCCGGTACAGAGAAAGAGCAGGTTCATGGTTCGGTTCCGGAAATTCGTGGTTGATGAACGCGATGGGTTATCGGCACCCGCCTGACCCTCCGATTTCAGGCACAACACACCGCGCCGGGTCGATCGGGCATGGAAGCAAGACGATCCCGGTCCGCCCGATACGGTTCCTGATCGCTGGCCCCCTCGGCCACGGCATCGAGGACATCGACTGCCCACGCCGGCAACGACTCATTGAGACGGTAGAAGATCCACTGACCTGCCCGACGGTCCCGGACCACGCCGGCTTCGCGCAAGGTCGCCAGGTGGCGGGAAACCTTGGGCTGGATTTCGTCCAGGGCATGGGTCAGCTCGCACACGCACAATTCGCCTTCCGACCGCATCAGCAGCAGGCAGCGCAGGCGCGTGGGATCGGACAGCAGTTT
>JALVBM010000099.1 GCA_027010665.1 Chromatiales bacterium | reverse complement strand
GAACATGAAGGTACTGGTCATCGGCGGCGGCGGCCGCGAACATGCGCTGGCCTGGAAGGCGTCTCACTCGCCGCAGGTCGAGAAGGTCTTCGTGGCGCCCGGCAACGCCGGCACCGCCCGGGAGCCGAAGGTGGAGAACGTGGCCATCGGCGACGGGGACATTCCGGCGCTGGTGGACTTCGCCCGCCGCGAGAACGTGGATCTGACCATCGTCGGGCCCGAGGCGCCGCTGGTGGCCGGGGTGGTGGATGCCTTCCGCGATGCCGATCTGCGTTGCTTCGGGCCGGATCGCGGTGCCGCCCAGCTCGAGGGCTCCAAGGCCTTCACCAAGGACTTCCTGGCCCGGCATGCCATCCCCACGGCCGCCTACGGCAACTTCACCGAGGTTGAGCCGGCCATCGCCTACATCCGCGAACAGGGCGCGCCCATCGTGGTCAAGGCCGACGGCCTGGCCGCGGGCAAGGGGGTGATCCTCGCCCAGACCGAGGACGAGGCCATCGCCGCGGTGCGGGACATGCTCGCCGGCAACGCCTTCGGCGAGGCCGGCCACCGGGTGGTGATCGAGGAATTCCTCACCGGCGAGGAGGCCAGCTTCATCGTCATGGTGGATGGCGAGCACATCCTGCCCATGGCCACCTCACAGGATCACAAGGCCCGCTACGAGGGCGACACCGGCCCCAACACCGGCGGCATGGGCGCCTACTCCCCCGCCCCGGTGGTGACCCCGGAAATCCACGATCGCATCCTGCGCGAGGTGATCGAGCCCACCGTCCGCGGCATGGCCGAAGAAGGCCACCCCTACACCGGTTTTCTCTACGCCGGCCTGATGATCGCCCCCGATGGCACGCCGAAGGTGCTCGAGTACAACGTGCGCTTCGGCGATCCCGAGACCCAGCCCATCATGATGCGCCTGCGCTCGGATCTGGTGGCCCTGTGCGAGGCGGCCCTCGAAGGCCGGCTGGACACCGTGCAGACCGAATGGGATCCCCGCGCGGCCCTGGGCGTGGTGCTGGCCGCCGAGGGCTATCCCGGCCCTTATCGCAAGGGCGACGTGATTACCGGCATCCCCGAGGAGACCGAGGATGCCAAGGTGTTCCATGCCGGCACCGCCGAGCAGGACGGACAGATCGTCACCGCCGGCGGCCGCGTGCTGTGCGCGGTGGGGCTCGGCGAGACCGTCCGGGCGGCCCGGGATCGGGCCTACGCGCTGGTCGAGCAGATCCACTGGGAAGGCATGGTCTACCGCACCGATATCGGCTACCGGGCCATCGAGCGGGAAAAGGCCTGAAAACGGAGCCTATTTGCGCCGATTTGTCAACAATCGCCGTCAATTTCACCAACAGTTTCGACAGGAAAAATTTCTGCCATTCCGCTAGAATAGCGCCCCTTGCTGACGATGCCCCGCCCGCTGGCGGCCGGCGTCCCGAACGCAGACCGATTTTTCGACCTTGTACAAGAAATCGTTGAGGAGCACCCATGTCCGCCAAGCATCCCGTCGTCGCGGTTACCGGTTCGTCCGGCGCCGGCACCACGACCGTCAAGAACGCCTTCGAGCACATCTTCTTCCGTGAGCACATCAACCCCCTGATCATCGAGGGAGACAGCTTCCACCGCTACGACCGGGCGGCCATGAAGGACGCCATCGCCGAGTTCGCCAAGCAGGGCAAGCAGCTCAGCCACTTCGGTCCGGAAGCCAACCACTTCGACCTGCTGGCCGAAACCTTCAAGACCTACGGCGAGACCGGCCACTGCAAGCGCCGCTACTACCTGCACTCCGACGAGGAAGCCGCCGAGCACAATGCCCGCCTGGGCACCAACCTCAAGCCCGGCGAATTCACGCCCTGGGAGGAGATCACCGAAGAGACCGATCTGCTGTTCTACGAGGGTCTGCACGGCGGCGTGGTGGACGGCGACATCGACGTGGCCGCCTACACCGATCTGCTGGTGGGCGTGACGCCCATCGTCAACCTCGAATGGATCCAGAAGATCCATCGCGACAACGCCCAGCGCGGCTACAGCGCCGAGGCCATCGTGGACACCATCCTGCGGCGCATGGACGACTACGTCCACTACATCACGCCCCAGTTCTCGCGCACCGACATCAACTTCCAGCGCGTGCCCACGGTGGACACCTCCAACCCCTTCATCGCCCGGGACATTCCCACCCCGGACGAGAGTTTCGTGGTCATCCGCTTCCGCGATCCCAAGGGCGTGGACTTCCCCTACCTGCTGAACATGATCCCCAACTCGTTCATGTCCCGCCGCAACACCATCGTGGTGCCCGGCGGCAAGATGGGCTTCGCCATGGAGCTGATTCTGGCGCCGAAGATCCACGAACTGATCGAGAACAAGAAAAAGGCCTGAAGCCCTTGCAGCCTGGGCAAAGAAAGACCGGGGCTTTCCCCGGTTTTTCTTTGCCCGTCGCCCGGGTAGGATCGAAACGCCAACCAGGAGCCCGTCCATGGAAACCTTCAAGCTCGGTCATGGCAGCGGCCCGGACTGGACGACCGCACTCGACGCCGCCCTGGGCGGCATCGACGAGACGGCCGGTGCCTCCCTGGGTTTCGCCTATGTCAGCGACGCCTTCGCCGGCGAGCTGGGCGACATCGTGCGCGCCCTGCGGGAACGGACCGGCGTGATCCACTGGGTGGGCAGTCTCGGCCAGGCCATTCTGGCCACCGGCACCGAATATGACGACACCCCGGCCATCAGCCTGCTGCTGACCGACTTTCCTGCAGACGACTTCCACATTTTCAACTGGCCCGATCAGCCCCTGCCGCCGGCACCGGCCGACAGCGGCCTGCGCCTGGCCGTGGTCCACGGCGATCCGCGCAACGGCCAGTTGCCGGAACTCATCGCCCGCCTGCCCGAGCAACTCGGCCACGGCTATCTGGTGGGCGGCATCACCTCCTCGGAAAGCCACTACTACCAGATTGCCGATGGCGTGGTCGAAGGCGGCCTGTCGGGGGTGATCCTCGAGGAACCGGAAGTGGTCACCGGCGTCACCCAGGGCGTCTCCCCCCTGGGCCCCGTGCGCACGCTGACCGAAGCCGATCAGCACATGGCCATCACCATCGACAACCGGCCGGCGCTGGACGTGTTCAAGGAAGACATCGGCGAGGTGCTGGCCCGCGACATCGATCGCGCCGCCGGCTACATCTTCGCCGGTTTCCCGGTCGCCGGTTCCGACACCGGCGACTACCTGGTGCGCAACATCATCGGCATCGATCCCGACAACGGCCTGCTGGCCATCGCCGATCACCTGCAACCCGGCACCCCCATCATGTTCTGCCGCCGCGACGGCAAGAGCGCCCTGGCCGATCTGGAACGCATGCTCGCCGACGTGCAGCGCCGCCTCGCCGGCCGTACCCCGAAAGGCGGCCTTTACATCTCCTGCCTCGGCCGCGGCCGCCACCTGTTCGGCGAGCCCGGCCGCGAAATGCAGATCATCCGCGACGCGCTCGGCGACGTCCCCCTGACCGGCTTCTACGCCAGCGGCGAAATCGCCGGCCAGCGCCTGTACGGCTACACGGGGGTGCTGGCGTTGTTTCTCTGACTCCGGGGTGATGTGTCGTTGACACGGAGGGCACGGAGACACGGAGAACACGGAGGTGACTACAGTTTGTTTTTCGAACATTCAGGTGTCATGGCGAGCGCAATGCCACGATTGAACTTTCCTCCATCATTGAACTCTCTCCGTGCCCTCCGTGTCTCCGTGCCCTCCGTGTTCCTTCCACCACACCCGACAGGATTCCATCAATGAAATACCGCAAGCTCGGCCCCAGCGATCTCGACGTTTCCGTCATTTGCCTGGGCACCATGACCTTCGGCGAGCAGAACAGCGAGGCCGAGGCCTTCGAACAGATGGATTTTGCGCTCGCTCAGGGCGTGAACTTCTTCGATACAGCGGAGCTGTACAGCATTCCGCCCCGCGCCGAGACCTATGGCGCCACCGAGACCATTATCGGCAACTGGCTGAAGTCCCGTGGCGTGCGCGGGAAGATCGTGCTGGCGAGCAAGATCGCCGGGCCGGGCGAGGGCTGGATCGATCACATCCGCGGCGGCCGCACCCGCTTCGACCGCAAGCACATCCGCGAAGCCCTCGAAGGCAGCCTGCGGCGGCTGCAGACCGACTACCTCGACCTCTATCAACTCCACTGGCCGGAGCGCAAGACCAATTTCTTCGGCCGGCTCGGCTACACGCCGGAAGCCGACGACGACTTCACCCCCTTCGCCGAAACCCTCGAGGCCCTCGCCGAGCACGTGCAGGCCGGCCGGATCCGGCACATCGGCCTGTCCAACGAAACGCCCTGGGGCGTGATGCGCTTCCTCGCGGCGGCCGAGCGCCTGGGCCTGCCGCGGGTGGTGAGTGTGCAGAACCCCTACAGCCTGCTCAACCGCACCTACGAGGTGGGCCTGGCCGAGGTCTCCTGGCGCGAGCGCTGCGGCCTGCTGGCCTACTCGCCGCTGGGCTTCGGCGTCCTCTCCGGCAAGTATCTCCACGGCGCCCGCCCGGCCGGCGCGCGCCTCACCCGCTGGCCGGACTACACCCGCTATTCCGGCCCCGAGGCCGAGGCCGCCACCGAAGCCTATGTGCAACTCGCCCGTGAACACGATCTGGATCCCGCGCAAATGGCCCTGGCCTTCGTCCATGACCGCCCCTTCCTCACCAGCACCATCATCGGCGCGACCAGCATGGATCAACTGCGGGCCAACATCGCCAGCATCGACATCGAGCTGCCGGCCAGCGTGATCGAAGGCATCGAGGCGATTCACCGGGCGCATCCGAATCCGAGCCCCTGAATCGGGGGTGGTGGAAGGAACACGGAGGGCACGGAGACACGGAGGACACGGAGATATGGATTGTTTGCGGACCGGCAATCTCACGGCTTGGGGCGGACCGTCGGCATGTTGGTCTGTAACCCGAACGACACCGGTGCCCTGCGTCACAAAAACAAACTCCGTGTTCTCCGTGTCTCCGTGCCCTCCGTGTTCCTTCCACCCCCACCATCGAAGCCGTTTGCCAATTTGCACCGGTTCCCGCTAGGCTAGCGTTCCATCAGGATCATACAGGGGAGCGCTCATGAACTGCCTGTTCTGCAAGATCGCCAGCGGCGAAATCGATGCGGAAATTCTCTACGAGGACGTGGACGTGGTGGCCTTCCGGGACATCCATCCGCAGGCGAAGCATCACGTCCTGATCATCCCCCGGCGGCACATCGCCACCATCAACGATGCCGACGACAGCGACGCGGAACTGGTGGGCAAACTGATGCTGACCGCCCGCCATCTGGCGAAGGAGCTGGGCGT
>JALVBM010000098.1 GCA_027010665.1 Chromatiales bacterium | reverse complement strand
GCGGCGTCGACCGCCAGGGTGCTGATGCCGGTGATGTTCTCGTTGATGTCTTCGGCCACGGCGGACTGCTCGTCCGCGGCGGTGGCGATCTGGGTGTTCATCTGGGCGATGGTCGCCACCGCCGTGGTGATGGCCTGCAATGCGGCATCGGCGGAACGGGCGGTTTCCACGGCTTCGGCGGTCTTTTCCTGTCCGCGGCTCATGGCCGTCACGGCCTGGCGTGCGCCCTCCTGCAGTCGCTCGATCATGTTCTGGATTTCCTGGGTGGAATCCTGGGTGCGTGAGGCCAGGGTTCGCACCTCGTCGGCCACCACGGCGAAGCCGCGGCCCTGCTCGCCGGCGCGCGCGGCCTCGATGGCGGCATTCAGGGCCAGCAGATTGGTCTGCTCGGCAATACCCCGAATCACGTCCAGCACACTGCCGATCTGCACCGTGTCCTCTTCCAGGGTGTGAATGGTGCCGGAAGTCTTTTCCACTTCCTCGGCCAGGGTGTTGATGGCGCGGACCACGTCGTTGACAGTTGCCCGCCCCTGGTTGGCCTCCTCGTCCGCGGCCTGGGCCGAGGTGGAGGCCTCGCCGGCATGACGGGCCACTTCCTGCACGGTGGCGGTCATCTCGTTCATGGCTGTGGCCACCTGTTCGATCTTGCTCTCCTGCTGGTTCATGCTGTACTTGGTATCGACACTCAGCTCCGTCAGCTTGCGCGCCGCTTCCTTCAGCTGACCGCCGGTATCCACCACCTGCCCCAGCATGGTCTGCAGCTTGGCCATGAACCGGTTGAAGACCCGGCCCAGTTCCGACACTTCGTCACGCCCGTCCTCGGGCAGGCGGCGGGTCAGATCCCCGTCGCCGCTGGCGATTTCTTCCAGTGATTCGCCGATCTGGGCGAAGGCCAGGCGGATGCCATGCACCGAAAACACGGCCACACCGGTGCCGAACACCAGCGCCACCAGTGCCAGTATCAAGGTCAGACGCAGGGTGGCCTGCTCGTCGGCCAGGATGCTGTCCTGCACGGTTTCCACCAGCGCCTGCTCCTCGGCCACCAGCTTCTGCAGGCCGATGCGCACCTTCTGCCAGTTGGGGTGCTCCACCTTGCGCAACAGCTCGGTGGCGCCGGCCACGTCGCCCTCGCGCATCCGGGCCAGCACCGCCAGCTTGGCGCCACGACTCTTCCGCCA
>JALVBM010000097.1 GCA_027010665.1 Chromatiales bacterium | reverse complement strand
AGAAGAAACCCGTCAATCTGGATCCGGACGCGCCCCTGCTGCACGCCGATCATCCCCGTCCGGTCACCCGGCGTGATTTTCTGCGCCAGGGCTTCATTTCCGGGACCGGTCTTGTACTCGGTGGCGGTGTGCTCAGCCTGTTCGCCAACCCCCGTGCCGCCCAGGCGGCCCTGTCGGCAGACATCGAGGCCATGGCCAACAGTGCCGGCTGTCCGGTCAACACCTTCACCGGTGGCAAGATACCGTTCATCGCCTTCGATCTCGCCGGTGGTGCCAACATTGCCGGTTCCAACGTGCTCGTTGGCGGGCAGGGTGGCCAGCTGGATCTGCTCTCCACCGCCGGCTACAGCAAGCTGGGCCTGCCCGGGGATATGCTGCCCGGCCAGACCGAGGCCACCCCCACCGGCACCAGCAATGGCGATTTTACCGATTCGAGTTTTGGCATCTATTTCCATTCGGACAGCGCCTTCCTGCGTGGCATGCTGGAGAAGACCGCAGCCACGACCCGCGCCAACGTGGATGGTGCCATCATTCCGGCCCGTTCCGGCAACGATACCAACACCAATCCCCACAACCCGATGTACGGCATTGCCAGAGCCGGCGCTGCCGGGGAAGTGGTGACCCTGATCGGTTCACGGGCAACCGATTCCGGTGGCAATTCCATTGCACCGGCCATGCTCATGGACCCGGAAATCCGGCCTACCAAGGTGGATCGTCCCTCGGACGTGACCGGCATGGTGGATACCGGCAACCTGACCGGCATCCTGGGGCCGGACGACGTCGTACCGGTCATGGAGTCCATTGCCCGCATCAGTGATCAGAAGCTGCGATTGGGTACCATCAATACAGGGGTGACCCGGGACGACGTCATCAAGGATCTGGTGCGCTGCGGCTACATCAGTGCCGCGGACATCGCCGATCGCTTTGCTGGCGTGGATATCGATCCGGCCGGCGATGAAGACATCGTCGGTCCTACCGGTATCTTCAGCCAGACCGAATTCGACAACGACCGGGAGTTCCGCAAGACGGCTTCGGTCATGAAGATGGTCGTCGACGGCTACGCCGGCGCCGGTACCATTGCCATGGGCGGTTACGACTACCACACCGGCGATCGTGCGGTGGGCGAAATCCGCGATCTGCGTGCCGGACGCTGCATCGGTGCCTGCCTGGAATACGCCG
>JALVBM010000096.1 GCA_027010665.1 Chromatiales bacterium | reverse complement strand
TAACCCGCCTGTTACGCCAACTCCGTGGCCTGCTCCGGTCCGCCGTGCTGCCGGTCCTGCTGCTGACGGCGACATCCGCCATGGCCGAACACGACGCCGGCGAGACTGCACCCATCGTCGGTGCCGGTGCCCATTTCGCCTGGGTGATCTTCCACGAACTGCAACCGGAACTCGAACGGGCCACCGGCCGCCGGCTGGAACTGCACGGGCGCAACTCGGCGCTCGGCATGGGCTGCAACGCCGGGATCCGCAACGCCCGCAAGCACAGCCCGGCGCACGAGACCTTCGGCTTCGTCTGCTGTCCGCTCGACAAGGCCGAGCTGGCGAAGAACAACCTGGTGCTCCATCCCCTGGCCCGCGAGCCGATCCTGATTCTGGTCAACGACGCCAATCCGGTTCGCAACCTGAGCACCGCGCAGGTGCGGGCCATCTTCCGCGGCGAGATCCGCAACTGGAAGGCCGTGGGCGGCCCGGACAAGGCCATCGTGGTGGTCACCCGCCTGCACTGCAAGAAACGGCCGGGCCACTGGAAGCACATCCTGCCCCGCGCCGAGGACTTCCGGCCCGATCGGCTCGATGTCAGCGGCGCCGAGGACATGGTGCAGAAGATCAACGATTTCACCTGGGCCATCGGCCACACCGGCGCCACCTGGTCGTTCCGGCCGAGTGATCGGGTCCGCGCCCTGACCATCGACGGGCATGCCCCGACGGCGGAAAACCTCGCCGCCGGCCGCTATCCCTTCCATCGCCAGCTCGGCGCCGTGGTGCGGGCCGATGCCCGCGGCGACGTGCTCAAGGTGATTCAGGCGGTCAAACAGGGCAAGGCCTTCGAAAAGGTCGCGCACAAGTACCAGCTGCTGCCGCTGAACGACACCCGGCCCTGAGCACCGATGCACAGCTACCGCACCAAGCTGCTCGCCTACACCCTCACCCTGCTGGTGCTGATGGTGGGTTCCCTGTGGTTCACCTACCAGTACGTCTACGATCTGCTGGACACGGAAGGTGATCACCACGTGGCCACCATGGCCGATCTGCTGCAGGGCCAGATCGAGGCGGAACGGGCCGGTTACCTGCACAATGCCAGCATGGTGGCCCGCCATCCCCGGGTGGGCGAATACCTGTTTGCGGTGGTGGACATCGGCACCGATCCCGATCCCCTGGAGATTCTGTACGAGCGCCAGT
>JALVBM010000095.1 GCA_027010665.1 Chromatiales bacterium | reverse complement strand
TGCGGTTGCGCATCTCGGCGTCGAGCCGGTAACGGCGCCAGTGGCGGCGGACCTTGCCCTTGGGGACGAGGGTGTGCTTGCGGCCCTTGAAGCGCACCACTTCGGTGATGTCGGCGCTGCTGCCGCCTTCGGCCAGGGGCTCGCCGCCATTGGCCTGGCGCAGGGCCTGCTGCAGGCGGTCGGCAGCCTGGCCGATGGTGTCGGCGTCGCCGCCTTCGCGGGCCTCGCGCAACTCCAGGATGGCTTTGTCGAGCGGCTGGGCGGCCGCTTCGAGCTCGGCGGCCTCGTCGGCGGTGAGGGCAAGGAAGGTGCCGGTGGCGGGCAGGTAGGCGATTTCCGCAATTTCGACCTCGCCCACCACGTCCACCGTGCGGCTGTGCCGCGATTCGCCGGCCGATACAGTGAGGGTGTAGGTGCCGGGTTGCACCGGGAAAGCGAAGTCCCAGCCGCCGTCGACGGCCGGGACGATCTCGGCGCCCCGCGTCGGCCCCTCCCAGGTGAAGCGCACGCTGTCGGTGTTGCTGGCGCCGCCGCCGACCTTGAGCGCGGGGCCGGCGTTCACCCGCACCTGGGCGTTGATTCGCATGGGTCCGTCCTTGCGCACGATGCCGCCGTCGGCATAGCCGAGCAGGCGCCGCGGCTCGGCCTGCCCGGTGACGCGGCGGGCGATGGCGGCGGGCGTGTCGCCTTCGCGCACGGGGTGCAGGACGACGTGGCGGCCGAAGTGGCGCCGGTCGCCGATCCGCAGGGGGCCATCTCCGGCCGGGCGGGAGAGGGAGACCGAGGGCTCCAGGTAGACCTCGGTGCCGGACATGACCGGCAGGGCTTCCTTTGGCTGACGGGGTCGGCGTCCGGCGCCGCCGGTTGTCTCGGGCGGCCGGCGGCGGAAGGCCAGCGCCTTCTGCCCCGGCTCGCGCCGGCGCAGGCGCGGGACGGCGGTCCAGCGGCCGCCTTCCTCCAGGAACAAGCGCACCGTGTCGGAGGCCTCCAGCGAGCGGGCTTCCTCGAAGGGGATGGTTTCGTATTGCCGCCAGTCGGGCGTGAGCTGTTGCAGGACTTCGCGGGGAATGCGGTCGGGATCGATGCGCCGGCGCCGGGCCCGCTCGCGGGCGGCGGCCCGTTCGGCCTCGATTTGCTTGTAGTAGTAGGATTGCTCGACGATGGCCATGTGTCGCTCCCTGGC
>JALVBM010000094.1 GCA_027010665.1 Chromatiales bacterium | reverse complement strand
GCGTGACCGATGAGCAGGCGCTGCAGCCGCCGGGCACTGGGATCGAGGTTGCCCAGACGCACCAGCTTGCGCTCGATGTCTTCCCATTCGGGCTGGGGATAGAGAAGCAGGCAGGGATCGCGCAGATCGACGGTGACGATCAGATGACCGTCACACATGGCCGTCAGGCGATCCCGATACCGGCTCGGCATCGCCATGCGGCCCTTCGCATCCAGGTTCAGGGTATTTACACCCCGGAACACCGCGTTTCCCCCACGACCGAATCCCCCATAAAATCCCACATTGATCCACTTTGGTACACTATAGAAACCCAATAGCCCACCCGTCAAGCAAACCAGCGCACAAAAACGCAAAATCTTGCTTGTCTGACAGAGACTTACGAACGGCATAGCCAGGTGGATCGAAACCGAAAACCGGCCCGACAGGGGATCAGGACTTCAGGAAAAACAACAAGTTGAAAACGGCTTCTAAAGTGCTTTGGGAAGGTTCAGAAGGGGATTTCGGTCAGCAATTGTACACTTTTTGACCAGATTTGGGGGAAAGCGCAAAGAAATTTGGTACGAGGGAGAGAAACAGGGACTCACGCCGAGGTCAGATACCAAAACCGGTCCGGTACGGGGTACTCTGCCAACAATCGCTCCAAGGCAGTCCTGGCCGGCGAAGCCGAGAATGCATAGCATCTGGAACCCGACTCCACCGAAGCCGTACCCCGGCCTTTCCTCGCCATTGGTCCCTCGCCGCTGATTTATCGCGGCTGAGCGCCGCTCCTACAATTCGGGACCGAAAACGCGAACAGGCCAACGGCCTTTTTGGCGCCGGGCACCAACGCTTTTCCTCGTCCCTAGTACCTCGCCCCTCGCCACTGAATTAATTGAGTCGACCGATAAGCCGGGTTCTGTCGTGGACAGCCATTCATCTGGGATGTGTGTCGCCACACACCTCTAGCGACCTACCCGGGAACCGTGCGGGCCACACGTTGTTCCCCTATTTGGTCTTGCTCCGGGTGGGGTTTACCCTGCCACCACGGTTACCCGTGGCGCGGTGCGCTCTTACCGCACCGTTTCACCCTTGCCTGTGCCCCGTGGGGCCATCGGCGGTCTGTTCTCTGCGGCACTTTCCGTAGGCTCGCGCCTCCCAGGCGTTACCTGGCACCCTGCCCTGTGGAGCCCGGACTTTCCTCCCCGCC
>JALVBM010000093.1 GCA_027010665.1 Chromatiales bacterium | reverse complement strand
GCATGGACGTGCACGACGTGGGCGACTACAAGGTGGACGACGACTGGCGCATGCTCGAGCCGGGCATGACCCTGACCATCGAGCCCGGCCTGTACGTGGCCGGCGGCAATGCCAGGGTGCCGAAGAAATGGTGGAACACCGGCATCCGCATCGAGGACGACGTGCTGGTGACCAAGGACGGTTGCGAAGTACTCACTGACGCCGCACCCAAGGATCCGAAGGACATCGAAGCGGTGATGGGATCATGACTACTGCAGCCGACTACGACGTGATCATCGCCGGTGGCGGCATGGTGGGCGCCAGCCTGGCCTGCGCCCTGCGCGATACGCCGTTGAAACTGGCGGTGATCGAGGCCACGCCCTTCTCGGCGCCGGATCACGCCGGCTTCGATGCCCGTACGCTGGCCCTCGGTCACGGTTCGCGGCGGATTCTCGAGAGTCTCGGGCTGTGGTCGGCCATCGCCGAGGGGGGCGTCACGCCCATCCATCGCATTCATGTCTCCGATCGGGGGCATCTCGGTTCCAGCCATCTGGATCGGCGCGACGAAGGGCTGGACGCCCTCGGCTACGTCGCCGGGATCCGTACGCCGGGCGAAGTGTTGCACGCGGCCCTGGCGAAGCAGGCCAACGTGGACTTCCTTTGTCCGGCGAAGGTGGCGGACGTGCGCATCGAATCGCTCCGCGCCCACGTTCGCCTGGAGACGGAAGCGGGCGGGCGCGAGATCACCGGACGCCTGCTGGTGGCCGCCGATGGTGGCAACTCGCCCATCCGCGAGCGGGTCGGCATTCGCAGCTTCCGGCTCGGCTATGGCCAGCATGCGGTGATCGCCAACGTGGGCGTGAACCGGCCCCACGGCAACGTGGCCTACGAGCGCTTTACCGATCAGGGGCCGATGGCGCTGCTGCCGGCCCGCGATCCCGAGGGCGGCGATCGCATGTTCGCCCTGGTGTGGACCGTGCCCGACGAGCGGCGCGAGGAAATCCTGGCGCTGGACGATGCGGCCTTTCTCGCCGGCCTGCAGGACCGTTTCGGCGAACGGGCCGGCCGCTTCGTCCGGGTGGGGCGTCGCCACGCCTATCCGCTGGCCTGGATGCAGAGCCGCGAGCACGTGCGCCCGCGCCTGGCCGTCATCGGCAACGCTGCCCACACCCTGCATCCGGTGGCCGGGCAGGGCTTCAATCTCGGCCTGC
>JALVBM010000092.1 GCA_027010665.1 Chromatiales bacterium | reverse complement strand
AGCCTGGCCGGAACCGATCCCTGGTTGACGATGGTGATGGTATAGGCGAACACGTGCCGGTTCCGGTTGGGGTCCGACTGTTCGGCCATGTAGCGGGTTTCGACCTCGACCTGGATGTTGTAACGCTGCTTGTCGATGCTCATGCGCGGGTTCCGGTGGCGGCCGGTCAGACGGAGATGGTTCGGGGCCGGTCCGTGTCCCGGTGCTGGTTCACGTATTCGACGGCGGTGCGCACGGCCCGGGCCACTTCCTCGTCCATGCGGGCGCGTTCGTCGGGCGTCATGTAGAAGATCATGTCCACGTCGTGTCGCACGTAGCGGGCCGGGAGCTGGTTGAGGGCCACGCAGGCGATGTCGCTGAGATAGTCGTCGTCGGTGGAGAGCAGGTTGTCGGGCCGGGCCTGCAGGGCGGCGAGGACCAGTTTCTCGTAGTAGTTGTGGATGCTTTCGAAGGACATGGGCGGGTTCTCCAGGATGCTGCCCCTGTTCTATCGGCAAGGGGGCCGGCGACTTGAACTTCAGGCGGTGCGCAGCCGGCGCGTGGGCCGATCCCGGGCGTCGATGAGGTCGTGTTCGCGCAGCCATTGCCGGGCGTCCTCGGCATCCTGTTCGAACCAGGCGCGGGCCGAGCCGAGGCGGAAGCTGTAGCCCCAGCGATCCATGTCGGCGAGCATGCGCGCGCGGCCCATGCCCGGCAGTTCATCGGCGAGGAGGATCTGCAGGTAGCAGACGCCGTTCTCCTCGTCGTAGCCACCGCCGGCGTCGGTATGCAGGCGGGCGCGGCGGGTGGCGTCCATGCAGATGTAGTGACAGGCCTCGTGCAGGGCCGACTGCACGGGGGTTTCGGGGCGCACGTAGAGCTTGTCGGCGATGAGGCCGGCTTCGGGATCGCCCCAGAAACTGCCGGGCAGCGGCGCGTCGGGCGCCACTTCAACCACCGTCAGGCCCCAGGGGGCCAGCAGCTTCTGCAGGGCGTGTTCCGGCAGTTCCCGGCACACCAAGACCTCGTCCTCCATGGGGACAGTATCGCCCGGTGCCGGAAGGGCGACAAGCCCGGGCTTCACGGATCCTGGACGACGAGGATGCGCACCCGATCGCCGGGATAGATGCGATCGGGATCGCGGATGCGGCTCAGGCGGGCCAGTTCCGGATAGCGGAAGGGATCGTGGACATAGCGGGCGGCGATGTCCCAGAG
>JALVBM010000091.1 GCA_027010665.1 Chromatiales bacterium | reverse complement strand
GGCCAGCAGCACGGTCCAGGCCTTGAAGGCGTTGCGCTTCTCGGTCACCGCCAGCGAGTGCAGCAGCGCGGTGCCCACCAGCCAGGGCATGAAGGAGGCGTTCTCCACCGGATCCCAGAACCACCAGCCGCCCCAGCCCAGTTCGTAATAGGCCCACCAGCTGCCCAGGGCGATGCCCAGGGTCAGAAACATCCAGGCGATGTTGGTCCAGGGGCGGGACCAGCGCGCCCAGGCGGCATCCAGATGGCCGCCGATCATGGCCGCCACGGCGAAGGCGAAGGGCACGGCGAAGCCCACGTAGCCCATGTAGAGCATGGGCGGGTGGATGGCCAGCCCCGGATCCTGCAGCAGCGGGTTGAGGTCGCGGCCGTCGGCGGCCGGCGGCAGCAGACGCTCGAAGGGGTTGGAGGTGAGCAGCATGAACAGCAGGAAGCCGACGCTGATCATGCCCAGCACCGAAACCACCCGCGCCAGCATGGTGGCGTTGAGGCTGCGGGAGAAGATCAGCACCGCGCCGGTCCACAGCGAGAGGATGGTGGCCCACAGCAGCAGCGAGCCCTCGTGCGCGCCCCACACCGCCGAGATGCGGTAGATCAGCGGCAGGGCGGAGTTGGAATTGCTGGCCACGTACAGCACCGAGAAGTCGTTGACCACGAAGCTCCAGGTGAGCGCGGCGAAGGCCAGCAACATGAACAGCAGCTGGCCGAAGGCGACCGGTCGCGCCACGGCCATCCAGGCCGGCCGCCCGGTCAGGCTGCCGAGCAGCGGCACCGTGGCCTGCACCAGGGTCAGGCACAGGGCCAGGATGAGGGCGAAATGCCCGAGCTCGGGAATCATGGCTGGTCTCCGCTCATCTGGGCCTTGCCCTGCTGGTGGCCCTTCTCCAGGGCCTCGGCCACTTCGGGCGGCATGTAGTTCTCGTCGTGCTTGGCCAGCACCTCGTCGGCGATGAACACACCGTCGGCGTTCAGGCGCCCCTGGGCGATGGCGCCCTGCCCCTCGGCGAACAGGTCGGGGAGGATGCCGGTGTAGCGCACGGTCACGTCGTGGGCGTTGTCGGTGACCACGAAGGTGGCGGTCAGCTCCTGACCACGCTGCAGGGTGCCGGGCTTGACCAGGCCGCCGATGCGGATCACGTGATCCCGCGGCGCCTTGCCCTCCACCACTTCGGTGGGCGAGAAGAAATAGGACATGTTGTTGCCCAGCGCCTGGAAGACCAGCACCGCGGCGGCGGCGAGCACGGCCAGCCCCACGGCCAGGTAGGCGAGGCGTTTGTGTCGGGCTTTCATGGATTTTCCTCTTGTTGGAGTCGCCGCAGGCGGGCGATGCGCCGGCGCACGTTGCGGCAGCGGCCTCCCACCAGCAGCGGCTCGGCGATCATCAGCAGCGCGGTCACGCCGAAGGAGGCCCAGACGTAGAGGGCGTAGCCGCCCATGTGCCAGAACTCGGACCAGTTCATGCGCGGATCTCCGGCAGCTTGCCGACCCAGCCCGCGTCACGCTCCCGTTCGAGAATGATGCAGCGCACGCGCTTGAGGGCCACGGCGATGGAATAGGCCCAGAAACCCAGGGCCATGATCAGCATGGTCACCAGCATGGTGGTGGCCATGCTCACATCCCCCCTGAGACTCACCGACGCCCCCTGATGGAGCGTGTTCCACCACTTCACCGAGAAATAGATGATGGGAATGTTCACCACGCCCACCAGCAGCAGGATGGCGCCGGCACGGTCGGCGCGGCGCGTGTCGTCGATGGCCCCCTGCAGGGCGATGTAGCCCATATACAGGAAAAACAGGATCAGTTCCGAGGTCAGGCGCGCATCCCACACCCACCAGGCGCCCCACATGGGCTTGCCCCAGAAGGCCCCGGTCCAGAGGGCCAGGAAGGTGAACAGGGCGCCGGTGGGGGCCAGGGCCTGGGCCATCATCATCGACAGGCGGGTGTTGAAGATCAGTCCCAGCGCGGCCCAGAAGGCCATCACCAGGTAGATGAACATGGACATCCAGGCTGCCGGCACGTGCACGAAGATGATGCGATAGCCCTCGCCCTGCTTGTAGTCGGTGGGGGCGACGAAGAAGCTCAGGTAGAGGCCGACAGCGATCAGGATCACGGCGATCACCGCGAAGATCGGCACCAGCCGCCCGGCCAGGGGATAGAAGGTGGCCGGCGAGGAGAAGTGGAACCAGTTGACCAGTCGGGAGCTCACACGAGACCTTATATTTTATTGGGCCTATTCGGCCGAAATCCGCAGTGCCGCGGCCGTCGCCAGCGGGGCGGCGACCAGGGCCAGCAACAGGATGGCCCCCAGCATGTACAGGTGTCCGGCCGCACCCAGCCCCGAGGCGTTGGCTTCCACCGCCCCGGCACCGAAGATCAGCACCGGAATGTACAGGGGCAGGACCAGCAGGGAAATCAGCACGCCACCGCCGCGCAGGCCCAGGGTCAGGGCGGCGCCGATGGCCCCGATCAGGCTCAACGCCGGCGTACCCAGCAACAGAGACAGCACCATCACCCGTAAAGTTTCACCGGGCAGGTCGTATTGTAACCCAAGCAGGGGCGACAGCAGCACCAGCGGCAGGCCGGTGATCAGCCAGTGGGCCAGCACCTTGCCCAGCACCAGCACGAACACCGGCTCCGGGGCCAGCAGCATCTGCTCCAGGGTGCCGTCCTCGAAGTCGCCGGCGAACAGTTTCTCCAGGGCCAGCATGGAGGCCAGCAGCGCCGCCACCCAGAATACCCCCGGCGCGATCAGCCGCAGGGTGTCCAGTTCCGGGCCGATGCCCAGCGGAAACAGGCTGACCACGATGACGAAGAAGAACAGCGTGGTCAGCACGTCCGAGCGCCGCCGCAGGGCCAGCAGCAGATCCCGGCGGATGAGAACGGTCATGGCCTCAAACATCGCCTTCCCGCTTCCAGCCCAGTTTCAGGGTCTTCACGTGTGCCTCGTCGGTCAGGGACACGGCCTGGTGGGTGGTGAGCACCACCAGGCCGCCATCGGCCAGATGCCGGCGGATCACGTCCTCGAGAAAGGCCACCGCCGCCCTGTCCAGCGCCGTGAAAGGCTCGTCCAGCACCCACAACGGCGCCCGGCTGAGCAGCAGGCGGGCCAGGGTGACCCGCTTCTTCTGCCCCTGGGAGAGCACCCGCGCGGGCAGATCCTCGTGCCCGCGCAGGCCCATGCGCTCCAGGGCATCCCAGGCGTGCCGCTCGTCCACCGTGATGCCGGCCAGACGGCAGGCGATGCGCAGGTTCTCGACGCCGGTCAGATCCCCCTTGATGGCGCTCTTGTGCCCGGCATAGAGCAGATCCCGGTGGAACGTCTCCCGCGCGTGACGGATGTTCTCGCCCTGCCAGCGCACCTCGCCCGCCGCCGGTGCGATGAGGCCGCAGAGCATGCGCATCAGGGTGGTCTTGCCCGAACCGTTGTGGCCCTGCAGATGCAGCAGCTCACCCGGCCCGAGCGTGAACCCCAGCCCGGAAAAGAGTCGGCGGTCGCCGCGAATGCATTCCAGATCAATGACTTCGAGCATGGGAGGCCAGTGGCGGGCTCAGCCGCGGGATGGGGGAATCGGGAGATTCATCAGGTGCGGGAGGCTAACGGAAAACCTTCCCCCCTGTAAACCTTACAATCGATATGGCCAAAAGCGGATTTGCTTCGCATTTTCGGGATTTTTTCTTGAAGTTTTCCGAGGACTGTCGATACTTTGACCATGGCACTACCGATTTCTGCATAGGTGGTGCAAAATCGGGTTCCGAAGCCCCCGCCAGAGCGGGCGGCATACGGGCCAGCAGAACGTCTCGAGGTAGAGGTCAATGGCTGAACTGGTGCAATACGCGAACGGCATTCCGTCCATCCGGCTGAAAATCGAAAAGCCGCAGATCCGCATCGGGCGCAATGCCCAGCGCAACGACATCTGCGTCACCGACAGCTACGCTTCCAAGGAGCACGCCGTGCTCGAGGTCAAGCCTTCCACCGACCGCCCCGGCGAAGTGGACTTCTTCCTGCGGGATCTGGGCAGCACCAACCACACCTACGTCAACCGTGAGAAGATCACCCTCTGCCTGCTGCAGAACGACGACATCATCCACATCGGCCAGAGCATGTTCCGCTTCATCCGCGCCGAACACGAAACCTTTCCCGGGCTGAAGAACGAGGAAGACACCCTCGAGTTCGAGAACACCTCACGGGATCGGCTCTTCTTCAGCCGGCGGCTGAGCAATCTGCGCTAGTCCGGGCCTTCCACCGAGAACCCGCAAAAATCCAACGCAGAGGCGCGAAGGCGCAAAGGGCGCGAAGATTCTGATTTTGCGTAGTGGCTTTTGCCCGCCTGACCGGTTTCAAACCGTCTTCTTTGCGTCCCCTGCGCCTTCGCGCCTTTGCGTTGGGTTTTATCCCTGTTTCAGACCAACGCCTCGATCACCAGTGCCAGTGACAGCAGGGCGCCGTGGGTGAGCATGGCGAGGATGGTCATGGGGATGGCCGGGGCGAGCCGGGCCGGCTGATCGGGGTGGGCGAGGAGGATGCGGGCGGCGCGATAGCTCAGGACCGCGGGCGGCAGGGCGATCAGGGCCAGGGGCGGCAGTACCCCGGTGGCGATCAGGCCGAGGAACAGCCCCCAGGCCAGGACGGCAATGAGCACGTAACCCCAGCGGGCGGTGCGGGGCTCGAGGCGGGCCACCCAGTGCAGCTTGCCGGCCTGGATGTCGGCCTTGCGATCCGGAAACTGGTTGATGTACAGCAGGTTGGCCGTGAGCAGACCGACCGGCAGGGAAACCAGTACCAGTTGCCAGTCCAGCTCGCCCGTCTGCACCAGCGCCGCGCCCAGCGGCAGCAGGCTGAAGCCGGCCAGCACCGCCAGCTCGCCCAGGCCGCGGCTGTTGAGGTTCAGGGGCGGCGCCGAGTAACCCCAGCCCAGTACCAGCCCGAACAGGCCCAGCCACAACAGGGTGGCGCCGGTTTCGTTGATCAGCCACAGCCCCAGCAGCACCACCCCCAGGATCAGGCCGATGCCGAAGCGCAGGACCTGACGCCGGGAGAGCACCCCGTTCTGGATGAAGCGGCTGCCGCCGGTGAAGGGAAAGATGCGCTCGTCGTTGAGGTTGTCGGTGCCGTTGAGATCGTCATAGTAGTCGTTGAGCACGTTGACAGCGGCGTGCAGCAGCACCCCGGCCAGCAGGGTGATCACCGCGCTCAGGGGATCGATGGCGTGACCGGTCCAGGCCGTCCAGGCCAGGCCCAGGATGATGGGCACCACGGTGGCCAGGATGAAGGGCGGCCGGGTGGCGGCCAGGTAGGCCGCCGCGGGATGGGGAAAGCGTTCGACAGTGGGTTCGGCGATGGGCATGGGAGCTCCTTGTGTGCTGGGTCAGGGCAGATCGCCCCGACGGAACAGAACGAAGCCCGCCGCGGCCCCGAACAGGCCGAGCAGCGCGGGATAGACGAGCGACCAGACGAGATACCCGGTGCGACCGAAGTGATCGAGGATCACGTAGGCGGACGGACCGAGCAGCACCAGTTGCGGATCGAACAGCATCATGGAAGCGGTGCGGAATACCTGCAGGGGGTTGCCGAGGGCCACCGCCACCACCCCCTCCGGCGACAGCCCCGAGCGGATCATCACGCCGAGCAGGATGAGATCCATGAACAGCAGCAGGAACAGCCACAGCAGAAAGGCCGTGCCGGTGGCCACGTCCGAGGAACGGGCCAGGGTCGAAATCAGCATGCCAAGGCCAAGAAAGCACAACGCCAGGGAGAGCAGGAAGCCGGTATAGAAGAACACCTGCGACCAGGGGATCTCGACACCGCGAATCGCACCCCAGGCCACGGCCCCGGCCATGGCCAGGAACACCGGCAGGAACACCACCACGAAACGGCCGAGGAACTTGCCCCAGTACCACACCGACAGGCTGACCGGCAGGGAGAGCATGTATTCGAACACGCCCGCCTCCCGATCGCCGGCCACCGAGCGCACGGTGGTGATGAGCACGAACAGCGGCAGGATGGCCATGGTGATCTGCAGGTAGGTGACCAGCAGGCGCGACAGGCCGGTGAAACCCATCACCCGTGACTCGGTGAGCCCGGAGACGAACAGCCCCACCACGACGCCGCCGAACACCAGGGCATAGACGGCAAACCAGCGCGAGCGCAGGGACTCGCTGATGTCGGCGCGGGCGGCGAGCAGCAGATGGCCCATGGGCTCAGTGCTCCATGGGCGCATGGCCGCGGTGCCGATGCTCGCGCCGTTCCACTGCGTACACGTGCAGCCTGGCCTTGGCGAAGTCCAGCGCCCCGGGCGCAGGCTCGGACTGCGCCCCGAGGCCGAAGCCCATGGGCGAGTGCTGGCCGGTGACATACCAGGCCTTGCGGGCGTCGAGCCAGTCGCCGGTGCGGTGATCGGCGACCCAGATCTCCACGCGCGGATCGGCCTTCCACGGCTGCTCGTCCAGCCACAGCAGGGCGCAGCCGATATCGTCGAACTTCCAGACCCGGGTGCGATCGGCCTCGGGCCCGCCCCGCACTTCGGCGGCGTAATGGCGATCGCTGATGGCCATGCCGCAGCGGGCGCAGGTCTCCTGATCCCAGCGGATCGGCACCGGCCCGGTTTCGGGCTTGCGGGAACAGGCGGAAAGGACCAGCAGGGCCGAGCCGGCCAGCAGAAAGGTACGACGTTTCATGAAGCCTTCTCCTTTGTCACGGTGGCGGCCGTCTCGAGCCGGACGGCTTCGAGCAGGCCGGCATAGCGGGACAGCACCCCCAGGAAGCGCAGACGGTCCGGGCCGGCCACCAGACCGCGCCAGCGCCGCCCGCCTTCTTCCGGCACGAAACCCCACTCCTCGATGCTGCGGGCGAAGGCCTCGTCGGCCTGGGTGAGGCGCAGTTCGCATTCCAGGCGGGCATCCATGTCGAGCTGATCGGCCACGTGATCGTCGAGTACCACCTTGCCCCGATCCAGCTCGATGACCCGATTGACCAGGGCGGCCACCTCGTCGAGACGATGACTGGAGATGAGCATGGCCGCCCGTTCCTGGCGTTCGGCCAGCAGTTCGAAGAAGCGATGGCGGGCTTCCGGATCCAGGTTGGCGGCCGGCTCGTCCAGCACCAGCACGTCGCAGTCACGTCCCAGGGCGATGCTGATCAGCAGTTTCTGCTTCATGCCGCCGGAGAGCCGGTCGAAGGGCTGGTGTGCATGATCCGCCACGTCCAGTCCCAGTTCGCCGGCCACCGCGCGCATGCGTGCCGGATCGCTGTCGCACACCCCGGCGGCGAACTGCAGCAACTGGCCGACGGGCATGCGCAGCGGCGGCGCGATCTGGGGCACGAAGCCGATGCGCTTGAGCACCTCGGTGCGATGCTGGCGCGGCACCTGGCCGTCCACCTCGATGCGGCCCTCGTGACGGTATTCGCCCAGCAGGCAGCGGATCAGCGTGGTCTTGCCGGCGCCGTTGGAGCCGATCAGGGCGATGCGATCGCCGCGATCGATTTCGAGGCTCAGATCGTCGAGGACCGTCTGGCGGCCGAAACGCTTGTGAACATGCTCGAACCGGATCATTCGCCCGCCTTGCCGGAACCGGGAAAGTGGAAGGTCAGGGAACTGGTGGGACAGGCATCCACGCAGCGGCCGCAGCGGGTGCAGTCGGCGCCGATGTCCACTTCCAGCCCGCGGGCGCGGCCGAGGATCACGGTATCCAGCACGTGCGGGACGAGGCACACCTTGCGGCACTCACCTTCATGGAAACAGGAAGACAGATGGTAACGCACCTTGAAGGGGGATGTGGCCCCGACCAGACCGTAGGTCAGACCGATGGGGCACAGATAGCGGCACCAGGCCCGCCGGCTGTAGAACACCTCGAAGGCCAGCAGGAGGCCGACCCAGATGAGCGCCACCCCCGGCCCGTAGATGAGCGCCCGACTGAGAATGCCCGTGGGGGAGATGGTCTCGTACACCGTATAGCCGGTGAGCAGCGCCAGCAGGGCGAACACCAGCCAGGCAACGGTGCGCATGCGCCGGTCCATGGGATGATCCTTGACGATCTTCTTCTTCGCCAGCCACAGGTGCAGCATCTCGGCCCACTCGGCCAGCAGGTGATAGGGACAGACCCATGAACAGAAGGTGCGCCCGCCCAGCAGCCACCAGAGCACGAACACGGTGACGGTACCGATGACCAGGTTGATGACCACGTGCTTGAAGGCCAGCATGACCTGCAGGGCCGAGTTCAGATCGGCCATGTGGAAGCCGGCGAAGCGCGAGGCGGTGAGCGCGCCCTCCAGCAACTGGATGTCCAGCCAGTAGGAGAGCACGAACAGCAGATTCACTGCGATCAGCACCGCCCAGCGCTTGCGGCGCAGCTTCTCCGGCGGCTTGTTGGCGGCCTTCTCGGCCAGCTCCACGCGGATCTTGGCGATGCGACTCTTGTCGGCCCGCTTGTCCTGGTGAATGGCCTTCACCTCCGGCGAAACTTCGTCCGGCGCGGGCTTGCGCGGATCGCGCCCCAGCAGTTCGGCGACGGAATCCTTCAGGGACGAGTAACTCATGCGCGTAACCCCTTGCTGCTGGCCCGGCTCTCGCTGCTGTCCATGACGATCACCGCAGGCTCCACCGGACAGATCATTTCACACACGCCGCAACCCACACAGCCGTCGAGAATCACCGGGCGCTTGCGGCCCGTGTCGTCGATGGGCTCGAGCTTGATGGCATGCTGCGGCGGGCACTGCCGCTCGTCGCCCGACGGCGGTTTGCCGGCCGCGCACTCGGCGATACGGATCTCGATGGGGCACTGGCGCACGCAGAGATCGCACAAGTCCAGATCGTAGGGATGATCCCGCACCGGGATCGGATTCCAGCGATCCACTTCCGCGTAACGCAGCTTGCCGGTGAAGTCGGCGCCCCGGGCCTGCCCCCTGAAGCCCTTGCCCTGGACCGCCAGACACTGCGCCTCGTTGACCACCCGCGCCACGCCCATGTCCACCTGATGGGGATAGTTCACTTCGTGGGTCAGGGCGCCGGTGGGGCAGGCCAGCACACACTGCAGGCCGTCGCAGGAGAAGTCGCAGGCCTGGGCGCGGGCATCGATGTAGGGCACGCCGACGCCGAATCCCTCGTCGAGATCGGCCAGGCGAATGGCCTCCACCGGACAGACCTGCACGCACTGGCCACACTTGATGCAGGCGGCGAGAAACTTCTCCTCGTGCAGCGCCCCGGGCGGGCGCAGGCGGGTGATCCACTGCCCCGCCACCGGCAGATAGCCGAGCAGCGCGACCCCAACGGCACCGGCGCCATACAGCACGCTGCGCAGGAACCGGCGGCGTGCCTTCTGGCTGGTGCGGCGTTTGGCCTTCTTCACGTTTTCGTTCATCGTCCCAGGCTCTTGCGGAGTTGTTCCAGCGCGTCGAAACCGTCTTCCTTCGTCTCGCCCGCCTTGGCGATCACCGGCTCCGGCGACAGGCGCGGCCGATTGTCCTGCACCAGCATCCGGGGCTCGGACAGCGGTGCCAGCCGTTCAAGATAGTCCAGCACTTCCAGCATGGGCGAGCCCTTGAAGAACTGGGCGTAGGGCTCGTCCTGCCACAGTCGGTCGGCATAGTCGTACAGCTTGTAGGGCGTGTCGCCAATGCCGTCCCCGTCCTGATCGAAACCTTCGTAATCGCTCCAGTGATTGCCGTCCCAGGTGTTGCGGTTGGCGGTGTTGCCGCCGGTGACGGCAATCTGGGTCAGGTTGTCCACGAAACTGTTGCCGCGGAAGATGTTCCCGGTCCAGTCGTTGAGGAAGCGCACGCCGATGCCGTTGTAGGCGATCAGGTTGCCGGTCATGCGGTTGGTGGTGTCCGGCTGGAAGGGGGACACGTCCAGATACATGCCGCTGGCACAGTACAGGATCCGGTTGCCTTCCACGGTGAGATCCGAGGTTTCCTTGAAACCGATGCCCACCCCGGTGGGCCCCGAGGCATTGGCAATGTAGTTGTTGCGCACCACCACCCCGTCGCTGTACATGAGGAAGATGCCCACCGTGTTGTTCACGTATTCGTTGCCTTCCACCAGGTTGTAGCGCGAATACATGAAGTGCAGCGAATAGCGGCTGTTGCGCGCCCGGTTGCGGGCGATCACGTTGTTGGCCGAATACCAGACCACCGTATCGCGCACCTGTTCGATATCGTTGTCCTCGATGCGGTTGTCGAAGCTGTACCACAACCGGATGGCGTCGCCCCGCTGGCCCAGTTCGAAGTCCTTGGAGCGGATGCGATTGCGCCGCACCACGTTGTTGTTGGCCTGCTGCAGATCGATACCGAACAGGCAGTCGTCGATGCGGTTGTCCCGGATCACATTGTATTTGCCGCGCACCTGGATGCCGGCATCGATGTCGTTGTGCGACTCGCCCGATCCGGTCAGATGCAGGTTCCGGATCGTGGCGCCGTCGGTGCGCAGGACGATGACGCTGCCCTTCCCCCCGGCATCGATCGTGGCCCGATCCCGGCCGTCGAGGATCATCGGCTTGTCGATGACTACCGGTCCGGCGTAGGTACCGGCTTCCAGCACCAGGGTTTCGCCGGGCGGCGTGCGATCGATGAGCGGCTGCAGCGGAATCGGCTCGGCCAGTACCCAGCCGGGCAGACAGCCGAGCAGCAGCCAGCCACAACGTGCCAGCATGCGCATGGCCGGACTTACGACGATTCCGACAGGGTCTTGCGTTGCAGAACAGCCGCCACCAGCAACAGGGCCGACATCAGCAACATCAGGCCGAAGCCGTAATGGGGATAGGAATGGGTCGTGAACTGCGCGACCTTGCCATCGCCAAACACGGTGGGCATGAAGGGCTTCACCGTGAAGGCCCCCATCTCATTGAGATTGTGGCCGTACCACCACAACCAGCCGGCATATTCGATGACGAAGAACACCGGCAGGGCCATGGGCACCAGCACCAGGATCCAGTACAGCAACCCGCGACTGCGGCGGGCGCCCCACAGCATCACCAGCATGGCCACGATCACGCCCCAGAACACCACTTCACCGGCCAGGGTCATCTTGCGCACCATGGGCCGGATGCGTTCCGGTTCGTTGAAGTAGCGTCCGAGGGTCTTCTCGTAGTGCCAGCTCATCACCTGCCGGACACTGCCGATCCAGGGCTGGCGCTCGGCTGCCGGCTTGCGGGCCTGATCGGCCTCGAAGCTGGCCCTGAGGAATTCGATCATGTCTTCCTTGGTCTTGATGTCACTCGGTGCCTTCTGCTCCTCCACCTGCATGCCCGACTCGGCAAGCGACTGCTTGAGGCGTTCGATGATGGCTGATCCGGCCTCGGGAACCGCCGTTTCGCTTTCTTTCTCCAGGTCCAGACTCAGGGCATGGACCAGTGCCTCGAGATAACCCTTGTTCTCATAGCGGATACCGTTCTCGCCATACCAGGCCATGGCCATCCACACCGCCAGCACGGCAAAACCGGCACCCATGAGGGCCACACGAATCCGCGGCCGGGTGCACACGAAGCCCAACAGCATGATTCCGAGCAGGGTCACGAGAAACTGGGAAAAGGCCTTTTCCACCACCCCGCCGGCAGCGATGGGATACATGCCGACGTAGTGATTGATGGTGTCCATCTCGTGCACGCAGTCCAGCGGCTCCTCTTCCACGATTTCGGCCTTCTTCACCGGCTTGCAGCCGTTGAACACGCCGTTCATGTGGAAGTGGATGCGCACCCCGTCGGGGAAGGCTTCCTTGGGATAGTTCGGCGCCGTCAGCGAAACCCACCAGATGGGGGAATAGTAGATGGCGATCAACAGGCCGACGGCGGCCAGAATCAACAGGCGCGTGGCCCAGAGTCGTTGGCGATGGTCCATGACGAATACCGGTATGTGTTGTTATGTTGATGTCCGGCGGCCTGCGCGGCCGCCGTATCGGGCCGACTCAGTCGAAATCGGGGTTGACCCAGTCCTTGGAGGGCGCGAGATCCTTCTTCGGCACCGGGATCCGGGAGACGTAGTTGATCACCATCTTCTGATCCTTCGGCGTGAAGTCCTTGATCTGCTTCACCATGTCCGGGTTGGCATTGCGACGCTTGCCCGACTCGATCCATTCGAACTGGCGCAGCATGTACTTGTAGTGCTGGCCCTGGATGCGCGGATAGAACTTCTCGGCGCTGCCTTCACCCTGCTTGCCATGGCACTTGACGCAGTTCTTTTCGTACAGCTCCTTGCCCTTGGCATACTCGGGGGTGCCCTTCTCCCAGGGCCCCTTGCCGTTGTCGGGGTTCATGGGCAATTTCTGGATGTAGGCCGTCACGTCGGCCAGCGCCTGGGCGCCGCCGATGGATTCGGGCAGGGCAAAGGGATACATGGTGGGGTTGTCGCGGTTGCCCTCGCGGATGTCGGCGAGCTGCTTGATGAGCACACTGCGATGCTGGCCGGCGAGCTGCGGGAAGGTGCCGTCCTTGGTGCCCCAGCCTTCGGGCAGGTGACAGGCGGCGCAGACCTCGTACACATCGCGGCCGTTCTCCAGATCCGGTTTCAGGTGCAGCGCCTCGTCGCGCTCGCCGCCCTTCTCCAGCCAGGCCATGCCGGGCGCGGAAAGGCCCAGTCCCAGCAGGGTGACAGCCGTCATGCTCAGAATGCGTTTGTTCATGATGAATCCTCGTTGCGTGTCGTTGCGTGTGCTTGGGATGCAGTGGTCACGGACCACCGCGTTCAATCTTGCGACAGCCTACTCCCCGCGGATGGCGGCCGCCTTGAGATAAATCAAGTGAAACCCTCGGTCTTTCCCCCACCGCTCAGTCGTCCTGCAGGGACAGCCAGGCGAGGATGTCGCGGATCTCGTCGTCCCCGAAGCGGCCGAAAATCTCGCCATCGGTCTCGGCATCGTGGGGACGCTCGCCCTTGCGGATGCGGCCGATCTGACGCAGCAGGTAGGCCGAATGCTGGCCGGTGAGCATGGGCGCCCCCTTCTGCGGGATCCCCCGGCCGTCCGGTCCGTGGCAGCCGGCACATTCCCGCCGGTAGATGCGGCCCCCGGCCTCGGCATCACCCGGGTAGCGGGGGATGTTCAGCACCGCCTTGCTGGCCTCGAGACGGGCCAGGGCGTCGAAGCCTTCCTCCGGCGCCTCGACCGGTTCCAGTCTGGTCGGCAGCTCGATACGCGACAGGTAGGCGGCGATGGCCACCACGTCCTCGTCCGGCAGTTCCCGATCGTTGGCATAGGGGATCATCGGGATGTTGATGCGCTTGCGGGTCTTGAACAGTTTGATCTGCCGGACGATGTAATGTTCGTCCAGTCCCGCCAGGCGGGGGTATTCACCGTCGGGGGTGCCCTGACCGCGATCGCCGTGGCAACCGGCGCAGGTCTCGAGGATTTCCTCGCCCAGCTCGAGATCGGGTTCCTCGCTCAGAGGCTTGAGCGGCGGCAGTTTATGGGAGATGCCCTGGTGGCAGTCGATGCAGGTGCCGCCGGCCTGGAGGGCGCGCTGGTGCCGATCGGCGGCAAAGCGCCCCTGTTCGGCGATCTTCATGGCCGTGAAGCGGTGACAGTTGCGGCACTCGCGCGAATCGGTACGCTTCATGGCCGTCCACACGTGATCCGCCAGCGCGGGCCGGCGGGCGGCGAATTTTTCCGGCGTGTCGATGCTGCCGATCAGCCAGTGATACAGTTCATTGGAGGCCTGGATCTTGCGCACCACCTTGGGCCCCCACTCCCGCGGCACGTGGCAGTCGGGACAGGTGGCCATTACGCCCGAGGCGTTGGCATAGTGCACCGAATGACGGTATTCCTGGTACACCGTGTCCCGCATCTCGTGGCAGGAAATGCAGAAATCCAGGGTGTTGGTCGCTTCCATCGCCGTGTTGAAGCCACCCCACAGCAGGATGCCCACGAGGATGAACAGCACGGCGCCCGCGAGAGAAATCTTGCCCGGCAATTTCACGACGTTGCTGTGCAGCTGGTTACGAAGGTTGACAAACGGTACAGAGCGTCCCTGCTCCGGATAACCGCGACGGGATCACGGCGCCAGCTTGGACACGTAATCGGCGATGGCCTCGATTTCCGCGTCGGAAACCAGGTGCATGATGCCCTTCATGGCGGCGGAATTGCCGTTGCTGCGCTTGCCGCTCTTGATGTCCTTCATCTGCTGCACGAGGTAGGCCTTGTTCTGGCCGGCAATCTTCGGATAGGTGGGCAGAATCGGGCTCTTGCCATCCTTGCCGTGACAGGCGGGACAGGTCTTGGCCTTGTACAGCGCGGCGCCGTCGGCCGCCTGGGAGGCCAGTGGCGCGGCGGCGAGCAGGCCGGCCAGGCCGATTCCGATCAGGGTCTTGCATCTTTTCATGGAAATACTCCTGCGTTGGGCAAAAGAAGGGGGGTGGAAACCACCCCCCGAAACGTTGCCGGATTGATGGCTTACTTGATCTTCTTGGCGCCGTGCTCTTCGAGATAGGTCTTGGCGCGCAGGCCGAGATCGGCGGCCTTCACCTGGTACTGCCACCACTGGTTGGCCCAGAGCATGGCATTGTTCCAGTCACCCTTGGCGGCGGCCGCTTCGGCCTTGGCCCGGGCGTCCTTGGCAAAGCCAAGCTGATCGGTGGCGTCTTCCACCAGGGCCACGACCGTCGGGAAGTCCTTGTAGTTGTGGCTGGTGATGAAGGCAACCACCTGGTCGATGACCTTCTGGGTCTCCAGGTTGGTCTTGACCTGCTTCTCGTAGTCGGCCTTGGTGTAGTTGGTCCCTTCTTCCATCTTCACCTTGGTGGCCTTGTAGCCCTTGGGCTTGACCAGCAGGTAACCCTGCATCTCCAGGTGCAGTGCCGAGCAGAACTCGGTGCAGTAGTAGGGGTAGACACCCGGCTTGTCGGCGACGAAGGTGGCCGAGGCCGTCTTGCCCGGCTCCAGCGAGAGCTGGACGTTGTGGCCGTACATGGCGAAGCCGTGTACCTCGTCCTCGGCCCGTTCGAGGTTGGTCAGGTGAATCTTGACCGTATCGCCTTCCACCGCCTCGATGATTTCCGGCGTGATGTGGGAGCGAATGGTGGTGCCGAAGACTTCCACGGTGCACTTGCCGTTGTCGTCACAGGTGCGCACGGTCTTCTCGCGGCCGGCGCGGGCCTTGTAGGGCGAGCGCTTGTCTTCGCGGCTGTTCCAGCCGGAACGGTAGCGGATGCCCGGCTTCAGCTTGTCGGCCTTGATGGCCACCGCGTAGTGCGGCTCGCCCAGCGGCACCGGCATGTCGTACAGCAGTTGCATCTTGTCGCCGCTGATGTCGATGAGCTGGTGGTTCTGCGGATGCAGCGGGCCGACCGGGTTGAAGCGATCGATGGCCAGCTTGTTGAGGGCCACCAGGTACTTGCCGTCCGGCTTGACGCTGTCGCCTTCCATGGTCATCAGGTGACCGACGTTGTAATGGATGGGCAACTGGTCGAGCACCTTGCCCTTGCAGTAGTCCCACTTGGTGATCATGGAATCCACGTAGATGGAGGTGTAGGCCACGCAGGGCTTGGAGTCGAACTGGGTATGCAGCGGTCCCAGACCCACGTTGACCGACTTGTCCAGGGCCGTCTTCAGGGCGATGATCGGAATCCCGTAGGGATCCTTGCCCTCGAACTGCTTGTTCTTGATGGCCTTCTGGATCTTGTCCCAGCTGTAGACCCAGGTGTGGCTGTCCAGCTTGCCGGAGACCACGATGCGCTTGCCGTCGGGCGTGACGTCCACGCCGTGAGGGCTCTTGGGCTCCGGAATCAGGTACAGCAGCCCTTCCTTCACGGCCTGCTTGATGGGAATCATGTAGCTGCCGTTGACCTTCTTGACCTTGCCGGCCTTGACCAGCTCGGCGGCCTTCTTCCAGTTGGTCACGTGCAGGAAGTCGGTGTCCTTGGAGGAACAGCCGGCCTCGAAGGGCGGACGACCCCGCTCGATGCCGCCCACGTAACGCTCGGAGCAGAAGGAGTTGGTGAAGCCCCAGCCGTAGGACGGACCCTTGCCCGCATCGGACAGGTCCTGACTGTAGGGCGGCAGTTCGAAGGTGAAGGACTGGCTCATGTCGATGCGGCCCTTCTTGTTGTCGAACTTCATGTAGGTGAGGCCACCGCGATACTTGTCGTTGAATTCCTCCAGCGGCACATAGTCGTCGGAGAACGGCGCGGCATACTGGGCCGCATGCATCACGTACTCGGTATTGGGCGTAACGAAGGTGCCACCGTGGGCCGACTTGAAGAATGGATTGACCACGATCTGCTTGGTCTCGAAGTCGTGCAGATCGATGACGGCCACGCGGGGGTTGGCCTTGTCGTTGAGGAACACGTAGCGGCCGTCGTAGTCACCGTTGGTCTCGGAGATGGCCGGGTGATGGGTATCGCCGTAGGTAATGTCCTTGCCGTTGATGCGCCCCTGGGCGAGCACGGCCTTGGACTCGTCGTCGAAGCCGTAGCCCTGCCAGGGCTCGGGCGTGAACACGGCCACGTACTTGAGAATGCGCATGGAGGGCACGCCGTAGACCATGAGCTGGCCGCTCTGGCCGCCGGAGCTGAGCACGATGTACTCGTCACGGCCGCCGCTGGGCGTGTAGGTCTTGGCGGCTGCCAGGATGTCCTTCTCGGACAGCCCGCGACGCTTCATGACGTCTTTCAGCGTCTCGGCCGACCAGGCGCTGCTGCCGGCGCCCAGCGCAAGGCCGAGGCCGAGCAGGGCCGACGCCACCTGTTGTGTGGTTTTTTTCATCTGTGCAACCTCCCGAGGTCGTCGTAAAACAAAATCGTCGTCGCCCAACCCGCCCCACTTGCGAGCCCTGTCCGAGCATCCATTCGCAGTGCGCGATGGAGGTGTTGGATATGCGACAGTTTCAGGGTTGAATTGTCTGACTTCCGCCGATGTTGCCCTTGATCCAGGTCAAACGTCACCGGTTTTTTACCGCTTTCGTTCGCAACTGGCAGATTTGTCAGCCTGCTCAATGGCTGGTGCCGGCCGAGCGGTTGATCTTGTTCCACACGTTGTACTTGCCGGAGGGCTTCTTCATGGGCAGGCGCTTGATTTCCTTCAGCGTGGCGGCGTCGTACACCACCACGGCACCGTCCATGTCCCAGATGCTCAGCAGCGCATACCTGCCGTGGCGGTCGAACTCCACGTGCGCCGCCACCTTGCCCGG
>JALVBM010000090.1 GCA_027010665.1 Chromatiales bacterium | reverse complement strand
CTTCTCGACAACATAAAGGTGATACTGGACATCTTCCAGTGAACAGTCGTCAGGAAGTTTATCCAGAAGTGCTTTTACTTCTTCCTTGGCTGTACTCATAAATCTTTCCTCTTCTATAACGCATATAACGGCAAAGCTCACCTGTCCTATTGCGCGCAGCGGAATAGCGGTCAGGTGCAGCACCTTGGTTACGTGCTTGTTGCCTTGAGCGGAAAACGCTCTGGATGTTCAATGATTTCCTCCGTCAGATCTATGTCTATCTCCGGCCAATAGAAGTGACCAGGAGATTGTTCCTCAACATTAAGAACCGCTTTTATAGGCTGATCTTTAAACCAGGGAAAATCGTCGTACGACATGAATAGCTCTTTGCCATGAACCAAAAGCCATACTCCATGAGCTGATATATTGGTCACTTCAACGGCTAAAGTATTTTTTCCAGGCGCCAATGAGTTCATTATAATGATCCTCGACAAGTGTCTCGATTTCTTTCAGTTGCTTACGCGAGTAATGATAATTCTTCGCAAGCTCAATCTCAGGCTCTAACCAGAACTTGGCCTCTCCATCACCGGATATTACATGTACATGCATTCGTTCCTCCTCTCGCGAGAAGAAGAAAAATCTATATCCATGTGCTTTGAATACCGTTGGACTCATGATTTCAATTGCACATCACTGCCATCTTAACCGGCCAGGTAGATATCCTTGTAGCTGGCATAGACCGAGCCGAAGAACACCGGCCCCAGCACCAGCCAGCCGAGCATGAAGGGAATCGTCGCCACGATGGCCAGCACCAGCAGCACCAGACCGTAAATCAGAAACGGCAGCATGTTGCGCAGGCAGCCCCTGAAGCTCAGCCCCAGGGCTTCGGCCACGCCCACCTCCGGATGCAGCACGACCAGCGTGGGCGCGAACCAGAACAGCATGGCCACCGGCAACGCGAACAGCATCACCACCAGCAGCGCCAGCAGCATGGGCAACATCAGCCCGGCCGCCTGTTCCGGGGACACGTTGCCGTTTTCGAGGCCGTCCATGGTGTTCAGCATGTCCATGCCGCCCAGCATCATGATCGCGATCATCGCCAGCCCGAACAGCAGCAGGCTGGCGAGCAGGTTCAGCGCGCCCACCGCCACCAGTCGCCCGGTCTGATTCTGGAAACCGGCGAACACGTGCGCCACTTCCAGCGGCCGGCCCTGATC
>JALVBM010000089.1 GCA_027010665.1 Chromatiales bacterium | reverse complement strand
CGGCGATGCGGAAGTACTGGCGCAGGCCGGGCGGGGGTTCGCCGAAGTGCTCGCCGCACCGGGTCCAGTCGGGGTGGCCGTGGCCGATCACCTCGCCGCGCCCGTACAGGCGCAGGATGCGCGGCGGTCCCTCGAAGGCGCAGAACATCACGGTGATACGCCCGTTCTCGGCCAGATGGGCGGCGGTCTCGTTGCCGCTGCCGGTCAGATCCCGGATCAGCACCTCTCGGGGGCCGGTCACCCGCAGGCCGTCGAGGCCCCGGGGCGAGACGTTCACGTGGCCTTCGGCCGCCAGCGGGGCCGAGGCCAGGAAAAAGACCGGCTGGCCGGCGATCCAGTCGGCCAGCTCGGGCGAGATTTCGTCGAACAGTTTCATGGGGCTTCTCCGGGCGGGCAGGCCAGTGTAACGGTTGCGAGGATGCCGGCTCAAACGCTCACGCCGGCGACGAAATGCGGTATGGTCGTCATCCGATCGTCCTTGCGGGAGGAACCGTCGTCATGCTCGCCAATGCCGTTCTCGACGCCCTGGCCGAGGTGCTCGGCCGCCGGCCGGAACTGCTGCAACAGCAGCACGTGGGCGGTGGCTGCATCAACGAGGCCCAGCGCCTGACCACCGATGCCGGGGATTTCTTCGTCAAGACCAACGAGGCCGGCCTGCTGCCGATGTTCGAGGCCGAGGCCGAGGGCCTGCGGGAGATGGCGGCGGCCGAAGCCATTCGCGTGCCGACCCCGTACGCCACCGGCACGGCGATCGGCTGGGCCTTCATCGTCATGGAATACCTGCCCACCGGCCCCGGCACCGGGGCCGGCCACGAACGCATGGGCCGGGAACTGGCAGCCATGCACCGCCACACCGCCGAGCGCTTCGGCTGGCACCGGGACAACACCATCGGCTCCACCCCGCAGCCCAATGCCTGGCATCACGACTGGATCGCCTTCTGGCGCGAGCGCCGTCTGGGCCACCAGCTCGATCTGGCCGCCCGTCACGGCGCGCCGAAGGGCCTCATCGACAAGGGCCGGCGCCTGCAGGATGCGCTGGACGCCTTTTTCACCGACTACACGCCGGTCCCGTCGGTGCTGCACGGGGATCTGTGGTCCGGCAACGCCGCCTTCACCGCCGACGGCGAGCCGGTGATCTTCGATCCGGCCGTCTACTACGGTGATCGCGAGGCCGACGTGGCCATGACCGAACTGTTCG
>JALVBM010000088.1 GCA_027010665.1 Chromatiales bacterium | reverse complement strand
GCCACCGTTTCGAAGCTTCCTCGACGTCCTGCATCCGGAGTTCGACGATCTGCCGGCGGACACCACCGAGGAGAACATCCAGGCCCGTTGCCGGGGCGTGATCCTGATGGCCATCTCCAACAAGAAGCGCAAGATGGTGCTCACCACCGGCAACAAGAGCGAGATGGCCGTCGGCTACGCCACCCTCTACGGGGACATGGCCGGCGGCTTCGACGTGCTCAAGGACGTGCCCAAGACCCTGGTCTACCGGCTGGCGCGCTATCGCAACGGCATCTCGCCGGTCATCCCCGAACGGGTCATCGACCGGCCGCCCTCGGCCGAGCTGGCGCCGGATCAGAAGGATACGGATGCCCTGCCGCCCTACGAGGTTCTGGACGGCATTCTCGAGCGCTATGTGGAAAAGGATCAGGGACTGGAGGCGATCGTCGCCGCCGGCTACGATCCCGAAACCGTCTGGCGCGTCATCCAGATGGTGGATCGCAACGAGTACAAGCGCCGCCAGGCACCGCCCGGCATACGCATCACACCGCGGGGATTCGGCCGCGACCGCCGCTATCCCATCACCTCCGGCTACCGGCGGCCCCGACCGAAATAGGCCGGAAGCGGTGCAGTGCCGGGAAAAATCGGGTATAAAAACCGCAGCAGAATAACGAGAACACAACCTGAAGGACATCCGTCATGAAAAAAGTCGAAGCCATCATCAAGCCCTTCAAGCTGGACGACGTGCGTCAGGCCCTCTCCGACATCGGCATCACCGGCATGACGGCCACCGAAGTGAAGGGTTTCGGCCGGCAGAAGGGCCATACGGAACTGTATCGTGGCGCCGAATACGTCATCGACTTTCTGCCCAAGGTCAAGATCGAGGTGGTCATCGGCGTGGATCTGGTGGATCAGGCGGTCGAGGCCATCACCAACGCTGCCCGCACCGGCAAGATCGGCGACGGCAAGATCTTCGTATCGGACGTAGAGCGGGTGATCCGGATCCGCACGGGGGAAGAGGGGGAAGACGCCATCTAGCCGGATTTGCGCTGTGCGCAAAACCGGCAGGGACGACGACTGCATGGATGCAGGAGGTAGAGCGACGCAGGATGCCAGAGCCGAGGAAAGGGAAAAAACCGCGTAGGGTGCAATAGCGCAGCGTATTGCACCATGAATCCGGAATTACAAAAGCCGCGCCGGGCTTCCCGAATCAGGATTCAG
>JALVBM010000087.1 GCA_027010665.1 Chromatiales bacterium | reverse complement strand
GGCTGCAGCAATACGACGGCCTGCTGCTGCTCATCTCCCACGATCGCGACTTCCTGGATCGGGTGGTGGATCACGTGCTGCACGTCGAGCACCAGCGCATCACCCTCTATCGCGGCAACTATTCCGACTTCGAACGCCAGCGCGCCGAGCGCCTGGCCCGCCAGCAGGCCGCCTACGAGAAGCAGCAGCGCGAGATCGCCCACATGCAGGCCTTCGTCGATCGCTTCCGTGCCAAAGCCACCAGGGCGAAACAGGCCCAGAGCCGACTCAAGGCCCTGGAGCGCATGACCCGCATCGCCGCCGCCCACGTGGACTCACCCTTCCGCTTCGCCTTCCCGGAACCGGCCCATCTGCCGCGGCCGCTGCTGTCGCTGGAACACGTGGCCTTCGGCTACGGCGAGTCCGATCTGTTCAGTGACGTGAGCCTGACCCTCAACCCCGGCGATCGCCTCGGCCTGCTCGGCCCCAATGGCGCCGGCAAGTCCACGCTGATTCGCCTGCTGGCAGGAGAGTTGTCACCACGCAACGGCGAACGCCACGCCGCCCGGCATCTGGCCATCGGCTACTTTGCCCAGCACCAGCTCGAACAGTTGCGGGAACAGGATTCGGCCCTCTTGCACCTGCAGCGTCTCGCCCCGGATACCGAGGAACAGCGCCTGCGCGACTTCCTCGGCGGCTTCGGCTTCGCCGGCGATCGGGTCACCGGGCCGGTGGCCCCGTTCTCCGGTGGCGAGAAGGCCCGCCTGGTGCTGGCCCTGCTGGTCTGGCAGCGGCCCAACCTCCTGCTGCTCGACGAGCCCACCAACCATCTCGATCTGGAAATGCGCCTGGCACTGACCACCGCCCTGCAGGACTACACCGGCGCGCTGGTGGTGGTCTCCCACGATCGCCACCTGCTGCGCAGCGTCACCGATCGTTTCCTTCTGGTCCATGACGGCCGGGCCACGCCCTTCGACGGCGATCTCGAAGACTACCGGCAGTACCTGCTGGACCACGAACGGGCCCAACAGCCCGAAACCGAAACGGCGGCCCCGGCCCTCAGCCGCCGCGACCAGCGCCGCCTCGAAGCCGAACGCCGGCAGCGCACCGCCCCGCTGCGCAAGACCATCGCCCAACTGGAAACCCGCCTGGCCGAACTCGAAAGAGAACGGGAGGCGCTGGAAGCACAACTCGCCGAGCCGGATCTCTATGAGGCGGCCAACAAG
>JALVBM010000086.1 GCA_027010665.1 Chromatiales bacterium | reverse complement strand
GCGGTCGTCTGGGCTTCAAGGTTTCCGAAGACCTCGGTGGCGGCCTCAAGGGTCTCGCCAAGTTCGAATGGCAGATCGATACCCCCAACGGCAACATCGCCGACGGCGCTCGTGAAGGCTGGGTTGGTCTGAAGGGCGGCTGGGGCGAGTTCAAGGCCGGCCGTGTCAAGACTCCCTACAAGTACACCGGCGGTGTGAAGTACGACCCGTTTGTTACCACCTACCTCGAAGCTCGTAAGAGTGGCGGCATGCTGGGTGGCGCCTACGGCCAGAACTCCTTCTGGAACCAGAGCATCTCCTACAAGAACAAGTGGGGCGGTTTCGGCCTCTGGGTTATCTACGGTCTGGATGAAGGCGACGGTGCCGGTGCCAGCGCGGGTAGTGGTGGTACCATGGGTGCGATTTCCGCATCCGTGAAGTACGCTGCCAAGAACTGGGAAGTGTTTGCTGCTTACAACAGCGCCGATGGCAACGTTAACGGTTCAGGTGCAACCATTGCCACGACGGGTAATGACCGGACAGTGACCAAGTTCGGTGGCCAGATCAAGTTTGCTGGTGCGCATACCATTTCTGCCCAGTATGAAATGGATGATCCGTACGGTTCCAACAACGACGGTACCATCTACTTTATCGGTTACCAGTTCAAGATGGGCAAGAACATTCTGGCTGCCCAGTACGGTAACACCGACTATGATCCGGGTACCACTTCTGATGATGCCACCTACTATGCACTGGGTGTCATTCACAAGTTCAGCAAGAAGACCCGTGCCTTCGTTGGCTATCGCAACACCGACGGCGATGCCGCCAACAACGATCTGAGCGTGTTCTCCGCCGGTCTGCGCGTCGACTTCTAATAACAAGAATCGCTCAAGCAGTACTTGAACGGGGCCTTCGGGCCCCGTTTTTTCGTCTGAACAAATTTGTAGGGTGCGTTCGCGCAGCAACGCACCAAACCAATCAGGGACGAGTGGCGAGTGGCTAGGGACGAGGAAAAACCTGGGCCTTGGCTTCGACATCTTCCTTGGCCTTCTTCGTGGGTCTCGAATTCATTCATCGCGGCTGAGCACCGCTCCTGCAGCGTGTAGGGTGCAATCATACGTTAGTCCTTAGCAGCCCCATCAAATGTATTCCAGCCCGAGTTTGAGCCGACCGGTTTTCCTGTCCCGGTCAGGGTGAGCTCTTCGGGCATTGTTAGCGAGATACACAA
>JALVBM010000085.1 GCA_027010665.1 Chromatiales bacterium | reverse complement strand
CGCCAGAAACCGCTCGCGCAAGGCATCGTCTTCCATCCCGGCCTCGTCGATCATCGGCAGTGCCGGAAAGCGTTCGCGCAACACCTGCACGAACAGTCCATCGATATACCGTAATGACTCTCCCTTCTCATTGAACAACGGCACGTCGCCGATGCCGCAACTCGGCGAGCGGACCTTGAGCACGGCGCCGTGAATGACGGGCAGAGCTTGCACGTAGCGGCGGCAGAATGCCGTCAGGGAGTCGGTGACATCCAGCGCCGGGTCGTCCCGGCCGCGCAGGCGATCGCCGTCGGGGAGGCGCACCCACTGGACCGGCGGGCGCGGCACGCCGAGGCCGGCTTCGGCCTCGGGGCACACCGGCAGCAGTTCGCAGTGATCGGCCAGCCCGGCGAGGGCCGCACAGCGACGATCGGTGCCGTCGTAACGGACCGCCTCGCCGAGCAGGCAGCGGCTGACCAGCACCCGGGGCCGGGTTGTATCGTGTATCATGCGCGCCTTCCGAAGTTCACCATCCGACGATTGTACAACCCGCCGTGCTCGACAGCCTTTCGCCCCTGGAACTTTTGTTCGCCGCCGGGATCCTGATCCTGGCCTTCGTGGTGCGGGGCATCACCGGCTTCGGCTCGGGCCTCATCGCCATTCCCCTGCTGGCGCTGATGCTGCCAATCTCGGTGGTGGTGCCCATGGTGGCCCTGCTCGACTATCTGGCCGCGCTCAGCCACGGGCTGAAACATCGCAACCACGTCCGCTGGCGGGAAATCCTGCCGCTTTTGCCCTTCACGCTCACCGGCGTGGTCACGGCGCTGTATCTCTTCCAGACCCTCGACACGCAACTGCTGACCCGGGCACTGGGCATCTTCGTGCTGCTGTTCGCGGTGCACAGTCTGCTGGGTCTGCAACCGCAGCGACAGGGTTCGCGCTGGTGGGCCATCCCTGCCGGCGGATTCGGCGGCCTCATTGGCACACTGTTCGGCACCGGTGGACCGTTCTACGTCATCTACCTGCAACTGCGGCATCTGGACAAGACCACCTTTCGCGCCACCATCGCCACGGTGTTCCTGCTCGATGGCGGCGCCCGTCTCGTCGGCTACATCGGTTCCGGCTTCTATCCGCCCTCGACCCTGTGGCTGGTGCTGGCCGCCCTGCCGGTGATGGCCGCTGCGCTGTATGCCGGCGGCCACATCCACACCACCATTCGCCCCGAAACCTTCCGCCGGGCCATCGGTGTGCTGCTGCTCGGTAGTGGCACCGCCTTGCTGCTGAAATAACCCCGAAAAAAGACTACCCGGAAAGCGATGCAAAATGCGCATTTGACCCCGTTTTTTCGCCGAAAACGGTCAATTTGGACCGATTCTTTGCATTTGCTCAATTTTTAACCTATATACAGAAATACCCTTTCATGACCTGCCTGCGGGACATCACCCATGAGTCGGCACCGTCGGGGCGAGGTCGGCAGCGTGCCCTACTGCCGGACCGGCCGCTTCTTCTACATCCACCAGCAGTGGTATTTCGCCTGCCGCGAAGGCCGGGACCAGGGCCCCTTTGCAACCAAGGCCGAAGCCGAGGCCGCCCTCGCCCGCCACATCGCCGCCTGCAACGGTGAATCCCCTTCCCGGGACGACGGCCAGTATTCCCCCAACCCCGCCTGATCGCCCCGTTGTCGCAACGCCGTTCCGGCATCCCTCACACCCTGCCCATGCGCCAATCCCATCATGCCGATGGGCCGCCACGTGCGCGTCTGCAATCCCCTTTCTGATCGCCCTTCTGCGCTGACAACGCTCTGGCGTGAGCGGACAAGTCGCCCACGGAGCGGATTTCCTTCGCTGCAGTCAGACCTTCTGCGAGTCACCTGCTCGCGGTGCCGAACCGGCACACGACTGCACAAGGAGAATCGTCATGAGCCAATCCCGGACGCAACACCATGAACTGGAGAAGACCGTCACCCGCCCGATTTCCTTCATCGGTGTCGGTCTGCACACGGGACACAAGGTCGCCATGCAGATCAAGCCGGCCGCGGCCGGCACGGGGATCCACTTCCTGCGCAAGGACGTCGCCCCGGGCAAGGGCCTGATCGTCGCCCGCTGGTACAACGTGGTGGATACCCGCCTCTCCACCACCCTGGGCAACGAGTTCGGCATCACGGTCGCCACCGTCGAACATCTGCTGGCGGCGCTGCGTGGCTGCGGCATCGACAACGCCATGGTGGAATTGGACGGCCCGGAAGTGCCGATCATGGACGGCAGTTCGGCGGTGTTCGTGCGCACCCTGGAAAAGGTCGGCAGCGTGGCCCAGCCACAGCAGCGCAACGTGATCTGGATCCAGCAACCCATCGAGGTGCGCGAGGCCGATCGCTACGCCCTGCTGATGCCCCACGACAGCACGCGCATCACGGTGGAGATCGACTTTCCCGACTCGCGTATCCGTTCACAGAGCCTGTCGGTGGAGATGATCAACGAGGCCTTCCGCAACGACGTGGCCCATGCCCGGACGTTTGGCTTCCGTGATCAGATCGACGCCCTGCGCCGGCAGGGACTGGTGCGCGGGGGTTCCCTGCAGAACGCCATCCTGGTGGACGGGGATCGCATCGTCAACGAGGAAGGCCTGCGCTACGAGAACGAATTCGTGCGCCACAAGATCCTCGACTGCTACGGCGACATGGCGCTGCTGGGCATGCCGGTGATGGGCCATCTGTTTGCGCTCAAGCCGGGGCACTCACTGAATCATGCACTGCTCAAGGCCCTGTTCGAGAATCGCAGCCACTGGTCCTACCTGACCATGGACGATTTCCTGCAACTGTCGCAGGCCCGCCACCGGCCGCGTCCGGAGCCCGATGCCGAGGCCGTCGCCTCGCGCCTGCGCCGCCAGTATCGGGAACAGCGCACCTGAATCCTTCACGACTTTCCGTCAACCCCCCACAACCTTGTGATGGAAAGGGCGGGGCCTTCGGGCCCCGTCACCTTTTTTCGAACGCCGGGCGGGTTTATCCTGATCGGGACGACACGTTCGCTTGTGGAGGTTATCCATGACACCACCCGGCAATCCGCCCTACCCCGGGATCTTCAACGAACCCCACGGCGGGATGACCGATACCGGCAAGATCATCCGCGACGCCTGGGTGTTCGGCATTCTGCCCGAGACCGAAACCTGCGAGGGCTGGCCGATGCCGCGGCTCGAACGGCTCTGGGAACAGGTTCAGGCGGAATGGGCCCGGTACGACTTTCGGGTCTCGGCGCTGCCGCCGGAGCTGCGCGAGCGTTTCGAGCGCATCCAGGCCGAGGCCCTGGAACGGGCCCGGGCCGCAGGCTGGGATCCGGCGGCCGAGCTGGACGAGGACGACTGACGGCACCGAATGTCCATGCAGGCACGTCCTGTCCAGAAAGGGTTGCTCGCCGCCGGCGCGGCCCCGGCAATGTTCAGGTCCGCCCGAAGACCAGATCGAACCGCAGCAGGAAGGAGCGCATCGGCTTCCAGTCTTCGGCTTCGGCATAGCTGAGCTGCGGGCGCATCTCGAGGAACAGCCAGTCCTTGTAGATCAGTTGCCGGTAGTTGATGGTGAACAGATACTGGATGACGTGCAGAGTGGGCTGGGTACGACCGAACATGCCCACCTGGTAGTACATCTGCACGCCCGGCTGGATGTAGTGAAAGAAGATGATGTTCTGGCTGGGCTCGAAATAGTCGGTCCGGTCGGTCCAGCGCAGGAAGCTGCCGGTGCGCAACAGATAGTCGTCCGAGAGGCGGTAGTTGAACTCGAGATAGCTGTCGGAACCGGCGCCGCGGCCCGTGTACCAGTAGAAGTTCTGATCCGGACGCATCGTCCACTTTTCCCCGAGCGAATAGCTCTTGTAGAGCCGCAGGCGCACGAAGGCCTCGAGCGGCAGTTTCAGCTCCACCCCGATGTTGGGGCGCACTTCCCAGCCCGTGGCGGAGACCCGCTCCTTCAGCAGGGAAAGAAAGTAGTCCGTGGCGCCGGCGCCGCCGGTGGTGCCGGCCGTGTTCTGGGACAGATCCTGCGGGCTCTGCCGTTCCTGGGGATCGGTCTCCAGCATCAGCTTGAAGCGCCGTTCGGTGCCGGGCAGATGCACCTTGGCGCGCAGCCGGGGCGTGTATTCCGGTGTCTGCTCGTCCCGCCAGTAGCCGTCGAGCCGAATCTGCACGAAACTCTGATTGGTATAGTGATAGTTCTTTTCGTTGGCAAAGAATCGATCGATGCTGGTGGCCAGATCCTCGACCGACTGGGAAACATAGTCGTGCGTGTAGTCCAGCGCTTCCAGCGCCCAGGATGGCTCCGACGCCGCTTCCACCCCGGCGGCGGTCACTGGCATCGCCAGCATGATCAGCAGACAGGATACGATCCGTCGTTTCATGCCTCCGTATCCCGCACACCAGACGGTGATGAAAAAACCCGCTTGAGCAGGGGGGGTGTCAACAGCGTGGTGACGATGACCATCAGCACCACGGCCGAGAACAGCGCATCGTTGATCACCTCCAGACTCTGGCCGATGGAGGCAAACACCAGCCCCACTTCGCCACGGGGCATCATGCCGATACCAATGGCCGCCTTGCGCACGCCCCGGCCGGCCACCAGGCCACTGACGAACTTCCCGAGCACCGCCGCGGCGATGAGGCCGGCCGCCATGTACAACACGTGGCTGTCGGCCATGGTCTCGAGCTTGACCTGCACCCCCATGAGCACGAAGAACAGGGGCACCATGATCACTTCCAGCGGGGCGATGAGATCCCGAATGCTGTAGCGGTGCTTGTCCACGGCGCCCCAGTGATGGAAATAGGCGTCGTGCAGAATCACCCCGGCCGCAAAGGCGCCGACGATGGTGGACAGGCCGGCCAGGTTGGCCAGCCAGGCCAGGATCATCACGAACAGGAAGGAGACGAACATCTTCGCCTCGATGATGTCGAGATTGCGCACCAGATGGATGGTGAAGTGCAGGAACCGGGGACCGAGCCGGAACGCCACCCACAGGAACAGCCCGGCCAGCAGCAGGATCTGCAGCATGTGCCGGGGATCGAATCCGCCGGAGACGATGATGCCGGAGACCACCGCCAGCATCACCAGACCCAGAATGTCATCGATCACCGCTGCCCCCAGGATCACATGGGCCTCGGGACTCTGCAGTTTTCCCATCTCCTGCAGCACGCGGGCGGTGATGCCGATGCTGGTGGCGCCTAGGGTGGCGGCCACGAACAGATCGACATTGATCGACAGTTCCGGCATCAGCAGGCGCGCGGCGCCAAAGCCCAGCACGAAGGGCGCGACCACGCCCACCACGGCCACGCGCAACGACGCTGGTCCCACCCGCTGCATCTCCTGGACGCTGGTTTCCAGACCGATCAGAAACAGCATGAAGATCACGCCGTAACGGGAAAAGATGTCCACCGTGTGGGAGACCTGGATCAGCGCCGGCCCGCCCGGGCCATGCAGGATATCGAGAATGCGTCGGGCCTCGTTGCCACCGAGGGCATCGATGGCCGACTGATCCAGCGGTTCACCGGTGAGCACCAGATCCACCATTTCGAAGATGGCCGGCCCCTGGCGCAGAACCTCGATGAAGTCCAGCCCGAGCCAGTGGCCCACGTTGCCCAGGGTCACGCCCATCAACAGTTCGCCGAGCACCGAGGGCTGTCCGAAGCGGCGGGCGAGAAAACGCCCCAGGACGGCAAAGAACAGGATGCCGGTCACGCCGAGCAGCACCGGCGCAATGGGATCGGCGTGCAGCGGACCGGCCAGGGCCATGAAGGGCAGAAGCAGCCCGAGCAGGATCCAGGCGAGTCGACGCTCAGGCAGGGGTTTCATCGGCCGTGATTTCGTCGATACAGGAAGCCGGTTCCACCTGCACGGTGGAATGGGTGATGTGGAATTCGTCGTGCAGAACCCGCTTCACCGCAACGAGCACGTCACGACAATTCGCCGGTTCGTCGATGGTCACGTGCAGGGTCAGCATGGGACGATCCGGCGTCAGCGACCAGGCGTGGACATGGTGCACATCCTTCACCGCCGGGATCTGCCGGCACAGCGCCTCGCGTATGCGTTTCACATCCACGTCCGGCGGCGTGCCTTCCAGCAGGATGTGGGTCGATTGGCGCACCACCCGCCAGGCACTGACGAGAATCAGCAGCGCCACCAGGACCGACAACAGCGGATCGACGGGATACCAGCCAGTCAGCAGGATGACCCCGGCGGCCACGATGGCCGCGAGCGAGCCGAGGAGATCGCCCATGACGTGCAGCAGGGCGGCCCGAAGATTGAGATTGTGCCCGTGTCCGCGATGCAGCAGGGCGAAGGCCAGCAGATTAACGACGAGGCCAATCACGGCCACCCAGAGCATGACACCACCGATCACCGGTTGCGGCTGCAACAACCGGTGCGCCGCCTCGTACAGAATCCAGCCGACGATGAAAATGAAGAAGACGCCGTTGAGAAAGGCGGCCAGGATCTGCAGGCGATGGTAGCCGTAGGAACGCAACTCGTCGGCCGGCCGCCGCGACAGGCGGGCCGCCAGCCAGGCCAGGGCCAGGGAGGCCGTGTCGGTGAGCATGTGCCCGGCATCGGCCAGCAGGGCCAGCGAACCGGACCAGATCCCGCCGGCCACTTCCACCAGCATGAAACTTCCGGTGAGCGTCAGGGCCAGCAGCAGCCGTCGTTCGTCCGAACTGTGATGATGCGCGCCGATGGTGGCCACCCGGATTGCCGTTCGAGTCGGAACGATTGTAACAAGCCCTGAAGAACAGTGGCTAGGGACGAGTAGCTAGGGGCGAGGAACTGCGGGTGTCCGACTTCGGGATGAGTGCGGGTTTTTTGTTGTATATGGATTCGGGATGCGTATTGGGCTTTATGATGTATCCAAGTTCGTTCATCGCGGCGGGGGCGCCGCTCCTACAGTGTCCGGGTACGAACGGGGCAGCAGAAATGTTGTGTTGATGGTTCGGAAGCATCCTCCGGTTCAACTGCCCAGCAGGATCATTCCCATTCCGAACACGCCCAGGCCGGTGCGCTGCAGCCAGGTCGGGTGATCGCGCAGGGTATGACCGATGCCGGCGGCAAGGCCGGTGACGAACAGGACCATCAGTACTGCACCGCTTTGCCAATAGAGCGCCTGCATGGCGGGGGCTTCGAAACCGTGGGCCAGGCCGTGCAGCGTGGCCACCAGCGCCAGGCCGCCCAGCAGACCTTTCGCGGGTAATGTACGCACCCGCCACAGAATCAGTCCGGCGAGCGGCACCGTGGCGATCAATGCGTATTCCATGCCGGGCAGGCCACTTCCCGTTGAAGCCAGTATCAGACCAATGCCAAAGGCGGCGACGAAGATCAGCACACCGGAAACGGGATGGCGCAGATGCCGCCCCAGCAGCAGGCCGGCGGTTATCATGGCCAGCAGGTGATCGAGACCGGTCAGCGGATGCAGCAGGCCTTCGGCGAGACCGCCGCCGTGTCCCGGGTGGGCCATGGCCACGGGCAGCACGCTCCACAGGGCCAGTGCCGTCAGCAGGCGTTGCCGGAAACTCGGGGAACGAAAATGCGTGTTCATTGGATCTTGACCTCCACCAGGGGTTCGCCATCGGGATCGACCACGTGCACCGCGCAGGCGATGCAGGGATCGAAACTGTGAATGGTGCGCAGGATCTCCAGCGGCTGGGTGGGATCGTGCAGCCGGTGGCCCTTCAGGGCCGCCTCGTAAGGGCCACTCTGTCCCTGGGCATCGCGTGGGCCGGCATTCCAGGTGCTCGGCACCACGGCCTGATAGTTGTCGATGATGCCATCCCTGATCACGACCCAGTGGGCCAGGGCGCCGCGCGGCGCTTCGGTATAACCGACACCCCGGGCCTCCCTGGGCCAGGTCGAAGGTTCCCACTGCCGCGCGTTGAAGGTCTTCACGTCGCCGGCGCGAATGTTGGCGATGAGCTGATCCTGCCAGCCCTGCATGGCGTCGGCGAAGATCTTGGTCTCCAGCGTGCGCGCCGCTGTGCGACCAAGAGTGGAGTACAGGGCGCTGATCGGCAGGTCCAGTTTGCGCAGGGTCATGTCCACCAGTTCCCGTGTCCGGGCATGACCGCTGGCGTACATCACCAGCACCCGGGCCAGCGGCCCGACCTCCATGGGCTTGCCCTTCCACCGCGGGGACTTGAGCCAGGAATATTCCCTGTCCACGTCGAGATGTTCGTAGGGCGGTTTGGGGCCGGTGTAGTGCAGTTCGGTCTCGCCGTGGTAGGGATGCAATGCCCTGTCCTTGCCCACACTGTAGTCGTACCAGGAATGGCTGACATATTCCTGGATTTCGTCCTCGGCATTGAGATCCGGTTCGTGGAGAGTGGACAGATCCCGGTTCAGGATCACGCCCCGCGGCACCAGCAGGCTGCTCAGGTCGTCCGGATCGTCGGCGGGAAAATCGCCATAGGCCAGGAAGTTGCCCACACCCTCGCCCTGCTGCGCCCAGTCCTTGTAGAAGCCGGCAATGGCCAGGGTGTCAGGCAGATAGACCTGATCGACGAACCGGCGCATTTCGTCGATGACGTTCTGCACGATGGCCAGCCCGGTATCATTGAGCGCGGTGCCGCCACCGCCGCCACCCGGCTCGGTGCTGATGGCGCAGGGCACACCGCCCACCAGGAAGTTGGGATGCGGGTTCTTGCCGCCGAAGATGGTGTGCAGCTTGACCACCTCCCGCTGCCAGGCCAGCGCCTCGAGATAGTGGGCCACCGCCATCAGGTTGGCTTCCGGGGGCAGCTTGTAGGCCGGATGGCCCCAGTAGCCGTTGGCGAAGATCCCGAGCTGCCCGGACTCGACGAAGGCCTTGAGTTTGTTCTGCATGTCCCGGAAATAACCGGGCGAGGACTTGGCGTAGTCGCTGATGGACTGGGCCAGCGCCGACGTGGCCGCGGGATCGGCCTTGAGGGCCGAGACCACGTCCACCCAGTCGAGAGCATGCAGGTGATAGAAGTGCATCACGTGATCGTGCACGAACTGGGCGGCGATCATCAGGTTGCGAATCAGCTGGGCATTGGGCGGGATGGGATAGTCCAGGGCATCTTCCACCGCACGGATCGAGGCGATGCCGTGCACCAGGGTGCACACCCCGCAGATCCGCTGGGCGAAGGCCCAGGCATCGCGCGGATCCCGGCCACGCAGGATGATTTCGATGCCCCGCACCATGGTGCCCGAGGAATACGCCTCGGCGATGGCGTCGCCGTCCATCTGCGCTTCGATGCGCAGGTGACCTTCGATACGGGTGATGGGATCGACGACGATGCGTTCACTCATGTCGGCTTGTCCTCGTTCGCGGTGGCCAGATTCTCCGCCAGCAGTTCGGCCATGCCGATGACGTCCAGATCCATGTCATAGTCATCGATGCCGTCCTCCAGCACCGTACGGCAGTTGGCACAGGCCGTGACCACCTTGCGGGCACCGGTTTCGTCGAACTGGTGTTTCTTCAGGGCGAAGGCCTTGCGGCGCAGGTCGTCCGCGTCCGGATTGGCGCTGACGCCGCCGCCCCCGCCGCAACACCAGTTCCAGTTGCCGGCACAGGCCATCTCCTCGAAGTCCTCGGCCGACAGGTTCAGCAGCCGCCGGGGCTGGTCGAGGATGCCACCGCGCCGCACCAGCTGGCAGGGATCGTGGAACGTCAGTTTTTCTGCTGTCTTGCCCGCAAGTCTCAGGCGGCCTTCCTGCTGCAATTCGTCGAGCAGCTCGAGCACATGGACGACCTTGAACCGGTAGGGCCGGCCGATCAGGTTTGGCCCTTCCCAGCGCAGGGCGGTATAGGCATGTCCGCACTCGGGACTGATGACGGCCTTCACGCCGAGTTTCTCGGCCGCATCGACGATGCGCATCAGCAGTTCCTTCGCCAGATCCGACGATCCGATCTGGATCCCGGCATTGGTGGCCTCGTAGGCCTCGCTGGACAGCGTCCAGGACACGCCGGCCTGGTGGAAGATTCGCGCCAGAGCCGCGATGCTCTCCGAATAGAGCATGTATTCGTTGGACGAGAGCACCAGCAGATACTCGGCGCCCTGCCGGTCGAATGGCACTTCGATGCCTTCGCTCTTTTCCAGCGCCGCGATCATCTTGTGCATGGCCGGATACTTGACGCCCATCGGGCTGCCGGTGGTCAACGCACGGTAGGTCGCCGTCTTCAGGCCGGCGGGGGCATGGCCAGCGGCCACCATGCCCTCGCGTGCCTTGCGGATCATGTAGGTGATGTCGTTGCCCACCGGACAGACCAGCGAACAGCGGCCGCACAGGGTGCAACTGTCGTACAGCAGGGGTTGCCAGCCAGCCAGATCGTCGTCGTCCGGCGCGGGCAGAAACCCGAAACGGGCCAGCAGACGACCCCAGAAGGTGTATTCCCGCTTCCAGATCCGTCGCAGGGGCTCGAGCTTGTGGATGGGCGTGTAGCGGGGATCGCCCGTTTCCACGTAGAAGGGGCAGGCGCCGGCACACATGCCGCAATGCACACAACTGTTGAAGAAACTGGCGACCGGCGCATCGATTTGCGCCGCCATGGCGGTCAGGCCGTTCTGCAGCGAGACACTCATGCCTTCACCCCCTTGCGCCCGGCCATCTGGCCGTTGTACCAGCGCGAGAACCACAGCGTGAAGGCGTGCATCAGCTTGGTGAAGGGCAGGCTGACCAGCAACAGTTCGACGCTGAGAATATGGATCACCAGCAGGGTGTTGTAGTCGAGCAGCAGGCGGTGATAGGCCAGATAACCGCTCAGCACCGGCAGGAAGGTCACCAGCAGGGCATACCAGTCGTTGAAGTTGGAGAGGAAGCGCCGCACCGGATCGCTGATGCGATACCAGAACACCAGCAGCAGGGCCATCAGGGTGATGAGCGTCACGCCGTCGATCAGCCAGGCATTGAGGCCGGTCCAGGAAAAGCCGGTGATCGCCTCGATCAGCAGGATGTGTGGCACGAAGAAGAACACGATCAGAAACAGGCCAATGTGAAAGGCATAGCCGGCAAGAAACGCGGGCAGACGATAGCGGGCGCAGGACGAGGGCGGCACGCTGCGGGTGACCATGGTGCGCAGGCCGTACCAGCCGCTGTGCGCCACGCGCGGCTCGCTGAGATCGGGCCGGCGGCCGAGCAGGAACATCTCCAGCAGGCGCACACTGACGCCGATCACCAGCACCGACAGGGACAGCGCCAGACCCGGTCCGCGCACCCAGGCAAGCATTTCCATGGTGTTCATCGGCTAGTCCTCCGTCTTCACGTCGTCGGCGGTCAGCGGCTGCCGCGCCCGGGCCGCCTTCGCCCTGCGCAGACGGTTGGCCAGGCCGATGGCGGCGCCGGCCACCACCCCGGTGGCCACCGCCGGTGCAACCCATTTGGACACGTCGACGGGCGGCGCGGTCAGCGCCTGGTAGAAACTCCCCGCATCCCAGAAGTCCGGTTCGGAACAGCCCAGACAGGGATGACCCGACTGGATGGGGAAACTGGTGCCCTGGTTCCACTTCTCGGTGGCGCAGGCATTGCGTGTGGTCGGTCCCTTGCAGCCCAGCTTGTACAGGCACCAACCCTGGCGCGCGCCCTCGTCGTCGAAACTCTCGGCGAACAGGTTGCGATCGTAGAAGGGCCGGCGATAGCAGCGATCATGGATGGTCTGGCCATAGAACATCTTCGGGCGACCGATGTCGTCCAGTTCCGGCAACTTGCCGAAGGTCAGCACGTGCGCAATCACGCCGCTGATGACCACAGGAATCGGTGGACAACCGGGAACATGCACGATGGTCCGTTCGGGCAGGATCTCGCTGACCGGGACCGCCCCGGTGGGATTGGGCCGGGCATGGGGCAGGCCGCCATAGGAGGCACAGGTACCGACGCTGACGATGGCCGCCGCGTCGGCCGCCGTTTCCCGGAGCATATCGAGATTGCTGATGCCGGCAATGGTGGAATACACACCGCCGTCGCGCACCGGGATCGAACCGTCCACCACCAGAATGTACCTGCCCTTGTTCTGCGCCATGGACTGCCTGCGCGCTTCCTCTGCATGGGTGCCGGAGGCGGCCTGCAGGGTATGGTGATAATCGAGGGAGATGACGTTGAAGATCAGGTTCTCGATGGTGGGGCTGAAGGAGCGGGTCAGCGATTCGGTGCAGGCGGTGCATTCCTGGAAGGAGAGCCAGATCACGGCCGGCCGGCGGGCCCGTTCCAGGGCCTCGGCGATCTTCGGCGCCAGGGCCGGCGGCAAGGCCATCATGGAGGCCAGGCCGGCACAATATTTCAGGAAACTGCGGCGGGAGATCCCCTGTTGTCGCAGTCGTTGCGTCAGGGTGGGTTCATCGTCCATCACGCTTCCTCCTCCGCATCCGGCAAGGCTGTCCATTCCGCGAGCTGCGCACGCAGGACCTCACCGGCATCTCGCACATCACGGGAATCACTCTGCAGGATGACCGGCACGCGGGTCACCTCGATGAATTCGGCGATCTGCTCGCCGTTGCGATCGCAATGGCTCACCCACCACACCCCCGCGAGCCGGGTCTCGTGGATGGCCGTCTCGCCCAGAGCATCGAGCGTGGCCCGCACCTCACCCTCGCCAAGCACGGTCTTCAGCGCATCCCGCTCACCCGGCAACAGCGGCAGCCCCCGCAGATCGATGCTGCCGCTCTCGCCGGTGTCCACAAGCCGTTCCAGCAATCCGGCAATTTCGTGCAACAGGGCCAGGACGTTGTCGGACAGGCGATCGGCTGGCGCAAAGTTCACCTGCACACCGATGCCCGGAAACGTATTCATGACCAGGCCGCCAGCAGTTGCTGCGCGCGGGCGCAGGCCTGCGGAATGGCCGCGGCCACCGCCGGGGTCGGGGTTTCCGACCAGTCCACCACCGCGGGCTGGATGCCGATCAACGCTCGGGGCTCGGGCAGGCGACCGAGCAGACGAACCATGTCCAGCAATTCGGCCAGGCTCACCTCGTGGACACTGCCGCAAGGCCCGCGGGCCACGTAGGCATCCATGGCGCCGTTTTCGAAGACCCTCACCGTGCCGGGCGGTGCGTCGAGCTGCGCGGCATCGATGACGATCAGCCGTCCGGCATCACCGAGCGCTTCGGTCAGGGGAAAGCTGAGGGTGCCGCCATCGACGAATTGCACGTTCGCGTCGTCGCATCGTGCCTCCAGGGCACGCAACGCATGAATGCCGGCGCCGTCGTCGCCGAGCAGGGTATTGCCGATGCCGAGAATCACGGTGCGGGTCATGCCGCGATACCGGGAGATCGAGGGAATCCCGCCTTGCCGGGAAACGTCATGACACCCCCTTGGATGGCGATTGGCGCATGCACCGGATTGTTGCCGCCGGTGTGACATTCGCCATTGTTGTTCTTTATTGGTTAAACATAATCCATGCTGGTCATTATGCAAGGTTGACGGCCGGGAAAAGGGGGTGTTAACTGACCTTCATCAATCGCTGCCCCGTGACCGCCCATGTGCCTCGCCATTCCCATGCAGATCGTCGCCATCGACGGCTTCGTGGCCCGTTGCGAAGCCAGGGGCGTGACACGGGACGTGAGCCTGTTCCTGATGCAGGAAACGGAACTGGCACCGGGCGATCACGTGATGGTGCACGTGGGCTACGCCATCCAGAAGGTGAGCGAGGACGACGCCCGGGCCGCCTGGGCACTGTACGACGAAATGCTCGAGGCCCTGGACGGCGAACACGGGGACGCGCATGCATGAACTGGCCGTCTGTCAGGGTCTGCTGCGCCAGGTGGAGGCCATCGCCCGCGAACACCAGGCCGGACGTGTGACCCGCATCGTGGTGCGCATCGGACCGCTGTCCGGCGTGGAGCCGGATCTGCTGGCCGGCGCCTTTCCGCTGGCCGCGGCCGCGACCCGGGCCGCGGCGGCCGAACTGATCATCGAACGGCTGCCGGTGCGCGTGCATTGCCATACCTGCGGGGCGGAAACCGAGGCGACGCCCAACCGCCTGCTGTGCGGCGCCTGTGGCGACTGGCACACGCGACTCGTCGGCGGCGACGAGATGCTGCTGGCCAGCGTGGAACTGGATCGCGGTGCTGAATCCCGGATTGGTTCATAAAACAGGAAACCAAATCTGGCGGGTGAGTGGACTCACTGTAGGAGCGGCGCAAGCCGCGACCAATGCAGGGACGAGTGGCGAGGGACGAGGGCCGAGGAAAAACGCTTCGACAACCTCGCCACTCGGCCCTGTTCTGTCGCGGCTTGCGCCGCTCCTACACACAAGCGTCTCCTACACACAAGCGTCTATACAACGTGACAGGACAACCCATTGGGAGAGCCGACATGTGTGACACCTGCGGCTGCAACATCACTCACGGCAACCGGCATCTGATCGAGGACGGTGGCCGGCTGGCGCGTACCGACGATGGCCGCGAGGCGGTCACGGTGCTCAAGAGCCTGCTGTCGGAAAACGATCTGACCGCCCGTCACAACCGCGAGCACTTCGATCGGCACGGGGTGCTGGCCATCAATCTCATGTCTTCCCCCGGCGCCGGCAAGACCGCCCTGCTCGAGGCCACCATCGCCCATCTGGGCGATCGGCTGCACATCGCCGTCGTCGAGGGCGATCTGGAAACCGAGAACGACGCCGAGCGGATCCGCCGGCAGGGCGTGCCCGCCGTGCAGATCACCACCGGCTCGGCCTGCCATCTCGATGCCCACATGGTCCACGATGCGCTGCATGCCCTGCCGCTTTCGGAGCTGGATCTGATCTTCATCGAGAACGTGGGCAACCTGGTCTGCCCGGCCAGCTTCGATCTGGGCCAGCATCACAACGTCACCCTGCTGTCGGTTACCGAGGGTGACGACAAGCCGGCCAAGTATCCGGTGATGTTCCGCGCCGCCGACGCGATGCTGCTGACCAAGACCGATCTGCTGGCGGTGCTCGACGACTTCGATCCGGACCGTGCCGAAACCTGCCTGCGCAACCTGGCTTCCGCGGCGCCGGTGCTGCCCCTCTCCGCCCGCAGCGGCGAAGGACTCGACGCCTGGCTCACCTGGCTGGATGCGCGCCTGGCCGAACACCGCGAGCGCCTCGCCGCCGGCGAAACCCGCCGGCCCGCCATCCAGCCCGACGGTGCCCGCCTGCATGCCCGGGAGGGCTGAGTGACCCATCGCCCCGCGCAGGACTGGCTGGCGCGACTCCATGCCCTGCCGCGCCCGCCGCGCTTTCGCATCCTCAACGTCTGCGGCGGCCACGAGCGTTCCATCAGCATGGCCGGCCTGCGCAGCCTGATGCCCGAAGGCCTCGAACTCATTCCCGGCCCCGGCTGTCCGGTGTGCGTCTGTCCCGAGGAAGACATCCACCAGGCCATCCGCCTCGCCCTCGAACACGACGTGATCCTGCTCGCCTTCGGCGACATGCTGCGGGTGCCGGTCAACGTGCCCAAATCCCAGCCCCGTTCGCTTGAGGCCGCCCGCGCTCTCGGCGCCGACGTGCGCCCCGTCGCCTCGCCGCGTGACGCCCTGCGCATCGCCCGCGAGGAACCCGATCGGGAAGTGGTGTTCTTCGCCGCCGGTTTCGAGACCACCATGGCGCCGGTGGCCGCCATGCTGCTTGAAGACCTGCCCGACAATCTCGCCATCCTGCTTAGCGGCCGGCGCACCTGGCCGGCCGTGGCCATGCTGCTCGATGCGGGCGACGTCCGCTTCGAGGCGCTGGTCGCCCCCGGTCACGTCTCGGCGGTCATGGGCCCGGAGGAATGGGACTTCGTTGCCACGCAACACGGCCTGCCGGTGGCCGTTGCCGGCTTCGAGGCCGACAGCCTGCTGGCCGCCTTTCACAGTGTGCTGCGCCAGCACGGCGAGGGCGTCGCCCGGCTGGAGAACGCCTATCCCGAAGTGGTCCGCCCCGGCGGCAACCCCGGCGCCCGCCGCTGCCTCGACGCCGCCTTCGACATCGCCGATGCCAACTGGCGCGGGATCGGCACAATCGCCAAATCAGGCTACGCCCTCAGGGACACCTTCGCCGACCACGACGCCCGCCGGCGCTACCCGGACGACCGCGAACCCGACCGCCGCCGCGCCGGCGAAATGCCACCCGGCTGCGACTGCGCCAGCGTCGTCCTCGGCCGCATCTATCCCGACCAGTGCCGCCTCTACGGTACGGCCTGCCGGCCCCACCATCCCGTCGGGCCGTGCATGGTCTCCGACGAAGGCGCATGCCGGATCTGGTGGAGTAGTGGGGGTTCGACAAACCGTGGTGGAAGGGACACGGAGGGCACGGAGACACGGAGATCACGGAGGTTGTGATGGTGTTGTGCGGGTAACCATGTTCTCAGCTCCTGCTGTGAATTTTATGTGTTTTCAATCTTGCATAATTCGGATCCGATGCGCTTGAACCGACCTAACCCGATCCTGGTCTGCGATCATCAAACATTTCTCCGTGTCCTCCGTGTCTCCGTGCCCTCCGTGTCCCTTCCACCCCACCCCGACCAAAGCCGTGCCCACGGATAACGCCCCCACCGCTCGCCGTATCCGTCTGACCGGCCGTGTGCAGGGTGTCGGATTCCGGCCCTTCGTCTATCGCCTGGCGCGGCGGTTGAACATTCACGGCTGGGTACAGAACCGGCTGGGGGAAGTCGTCATCCATGCCCAGGGGGATGCCGATGTGCTCGATCGTTTCCAGCAGGAACTCATCGATCGGGCCCCGCCCCTGTCCCGCCCCGTGCTCGAGGAAAGCACGGTCATCGAACCCGGACCCGGCAACACATTCACGGTTCGCCAGAGCGCGGACGACGCCGAGGCGCACATCCATCTGCCGCCGGATCTCGACGTCTGCCCCGACTGCCTGCGCGAGCTGTTCGATCCGGCCGATCGCCGTTACCACTATCCCTTCATCAACTGCACCCAGTGCGGCCCGCGCTATACCCTGGCCGAACGGCTGCCCTGGGATCGGCCCAATACCGCCATGGCCGGTTTCGCCATGTGCGACGCCTGCCGGGCCGAATATGAAGATCCCGCCGATCGCCGTTTCCATGCCGAGCCCATCGCCTGCCCGCAATGCGGACCGGAACTGACCTTTGTGAATCGGAGTAGTCCCGTCCATACCGGAGAATTGGCCCTGCATCAGGCCGTGGCCGCCATTGCGGCCGGTCGCATCGTCGCGGTCAAGGGGATCGGCGGCTATCACCTGATCTGCGATGCCACCTGCGCGTCCGCCGTGGCCCGCCTGCGCGCGCGCAAGCCCCGGCCCCACAAGCCGCTGGCGGTGATGTTTCCCTTCCGGGGGGAGGACGGCCTGG